>JAQTOL010000180.1 GCA_028748945.1 Paludibacter sp. | reverse complement strand
CTTTATCTTTGCATCGTGATTTTTTCATAGTATTAGATTTAAGGTTAACAAAGATTGGTAGTCAGGCGTGACTACCTTTCGCGTTTTATAGGGGTTGCATTATCAACTGATATTTCAGTAGAATTTTTCCAGACTACGATCTACGACTTTCACATTGTATACGAAACTTCTTCTTTCTGATTATAATCATCAAAAAGATTTGATTGCTGATTTGAGTTTGAAGTGCTTTTTGTTGAAAAATTTGTTTAAATGCTTATTTCTTGTGTTAACACACACCAAAAAAGAAGCAATATATGTTATATAACATATAATCTATGCATTTTATTTGGAAAACTCTTGGAGATGTAAAAATTACCCCTTATCTTTGCATCGTGATTTTTTCATAGTATTAGATTTAAGGTTAACAAAGATTGGTAGTCAGGCGTGACTACCTTTCGCGTTTTAAAGAGGTTTCTTCTCTGCCATAATATACAACGGGTTCCGGATTCATTTCGGGATCCGTTTTTTAATATTGTATCAATTATTTTTTCTACTTTTACAAACAAAAAAATATTTATGAAAAATAAGAGTGTTCAAACAGAAATCGATGCCTGTTATTTATACCGTCGATTAGCCGAAAATGAACCGGATACAGCAGTAGCCAATATTTTTCGCCAAATGAGCGAAATAGAACAAGGCCACGCCGAAGCTTTTGCGCGTAAAGCAAATATTCCTGTTGAAAACCTGATTAAACCTTCGTGGAGGGCAATTACACTTAATCTGATAGGTAAAATATTTAGCTACGATTACGTGTTAGGTGCATTAATGGATACCGAAAAAAGTCTTTCGAATGCTATTATTAAGACGAAGGAAAAGAATAAACTGGTAATTACCGGTGCAGAAACTAACCATGTGAAAATTCTATGGTCGATACTGGAAAATGACAAAAATATCACAGGAGCTCAACATGCAAAATTCGAAACACGTCACCGTTCGGTCGGAGGAAATGCCATTCGTGCTGCTGTATTGGGTGGAAATGATGGATTATTGTCTGTTTTTAGTTTGGTGATGGGCGTTGCGGGTGCAACAGGAGGAAACCACAGTGTGATGTTGGCCGGAATTGCCGGATTACTGGCCGGTGCTTTATCGATGGCTCTGGGTGAATGGATTTCCGTAAAAAGTTCCCAGGAACTATACGAGAATCAAATGGCCATCGAAATGGAAGAAATCGAAATCAATCCTGAAGGTGAAGAGAAGGAGTTGGCACTTATCTATATGGCTAAGGGAATCCCGGAAGATCAGGCGAATAACATGGCTTCCGAAATTATGAAAGATAAAACGCATGCACATAAGGTTCTTGTCAAGGAAGAACTAGGCATCAATGTAGATGAACTGGAGGGCTCGGCTATTGAAGCTGCCTTGTATTCGTTCTTTTTATTTACAATTGGTGGACTCATTCCCTTACTTCCGTTTATTTTCCTTTCTGGATTTCACGCTATAATTTTAAGTGTGATTACAAGTACGTTCGGGCTGTTTTTGATTGGCGCGTCTATAACGTTGTTTACCGGTAAAAACCTTTGGTATTCCGGCTTTCGAATGGTATTATTTGGTTTGATAGCTGCTGCCATCACCTATGGAATTGGTAATTTGATAGGAGTCTCGATTTCGTAGCTAAATTTTTGAAAATAAATAGAACTATTTATGCTTTTATAGAAAAAATAAATATATATTTGTGCCCTGTATCATGTTTTGTGTTTTCTGAATTATGTCATTAATTTTCATAACCCCTTAAAACTATAAAATTATGTTTTCAACAAGCCATTTGCACCCTATGTTGGTTCATTTTCCTATCGCTTTAATTGCTATAGGATTTCTCGCCGAATTTGCATTCTTATTATTTAAAAAAGAAATTTGTTTGACTAAAATGGGTTACTATCTTTTGGTAGTTGGTACCCTTGCCGCCTGTGTAACCTGGTTATCCGGCGATCTTTTCACTTCCGATATGGAAGGTGCTGCCGGAAAAGTCAGAGAAACACACGAATTATTGGCAACTGTGACTGTTGTGATATCACTTCTGACTGTAGCATTACGAACTTATATGCTTGTTAGAAAACAAGAATCCCAGCCATTAAAAGTCCTTGCTTTTGTCTTGTATGCTTTAGCTGCATTATCGGTAAGTGCGACCGGATTCTTCGGAGGAACACTTGTTTATAATTATATGATGCCTCTTTAATCACTATATATTAATTATTCAACCTTTAAAGTTTACAAAAAATGAGAAAACTATTTTTATTTGCATTCGTAAGCCTGATTGTTTTGGCAGGTTGCAGTGCACCGAAACCGGTTAAGACAATTGAGAATTTGAAAGCAGGAATCAAGGGAGAAACAACTGCCAGTGCCAAGTATGCAGCTTTTGCTGAAAAAGCAAGAGCGGAAGGACTTGATACTGTGGCTAAATTATTTGATGCAGCCTCTAAAGCCGAATCAATTCATGCCGCTAATCACACCAAAGTTTTAGAAGGATTAGGTGAGAAAATGGAAGATTTCAAACCTGAATTTGAAGTAAAAATGACTGCTGAAAATCTACAGGCCGCGATTGATGGAGAAACGTATGAATCCACAACCATGTATCCTCAGTTTCTGGTTGATGCTAAAACTGAAAATGTGGAAAAGGCAACAAAATCGTTTACATGGGCATTGGATACTGAAAAGAAACATCAGGAGTTTTACAAAGCCGCATTGGCAGCAGTACAATCAAATACTGAAAACACCCTGCCTTTTGTTTATGAAGTTTGTCCGGTATGTGGCAATACTTACGATCAGGCAAAAGTGGAAGAAAAATGTGCATTCTGTAACACAAGCAGAGAAAAGTTTTTCGTGATTTAGAAGTTGCAAATACGGACACTTCGCGACATTTAAAAATTTCTGATACTAAATTTAAAAGAGGGATAATTTCCCTCTTTTTTTAATTTTGGTATAGAAAGTATAGATACTGAATTATTGTAGGTTTTTCATAATAAACAATTCGTCAAAAAAAACGTTTGAACTCACAATTACCAAATTATTTTTAAATATATGAGAATAGGATTTTTTATTGTTGCTTTTGCTGTACTTATTTCAATAAATAGTTACGTTGTAGTGCGCGGATGGCAGGCTTTGCCAGCCGCTTCTGTTTTGCGCCCAATATATCTTATCAGTATGATTGCCCTCTTTTTGATATTGATGGTAAATATGATTTTTGCAGAACATTTCCCTGAACCAATTGCTAAGGTGTTTAGTTTCGTAGGTTTTACTTACCTTATCGTGTTTGTTTACCTGATGTTGTCTTTTTTATTAGTAGACATTATTCGTGTATTCAATTATTTTATTCATTTTTTACCCGAGGGAATGGCTGCATTTCGACTTTGGGGAATGGCAGCAACACTTGTAGTGGTTACCATTGCGTTAATCGTTGGAAATTACAAATTTAATCATCCTTCTATAGTAACATTGAATATAAGTTCGGATAAACCCAAACAAAATAAAGAACTGAAAATAGTGGCTGTTAGTGATATACATGTGGGGATTTCTATTGATAAAATTCGTTTGCAAAGCTATGTGAAGTTGATTAATGACCAGCATCCTGATATTGTGTTGATGGCGGGTGATGTGTCGGATCGATCCATGATTCCGGTTAAAGCCCAGCATATGGACGAAGAATTCCGTTCCATTAAAGCCCGGTTGGGTGTATTTGCCATCAACGGGAATCATGAGCACTATGCCGAAGAACCTAATGAAACAGCTAAATATTTAAGTTCAGCAGGTATCACCGATTTAATTGATTCGGCTTGTCTGGTCGACAATAGTTTTTATATCGTTGGGCGTGATGACCGAAGTAATCCGAAGCGAAAAGCGTTGAGTGAAATAGTGAAAGGTCTGAATCCCGATTTACCGAAAATTTTAATGGATCATCAACCTTATCATCTGCAGGATGCCGAACAAAATGGAATTGATTTTCAAATTTCGGGACATACACATAACGGTCAGTTTTTCCCCGGGAATTTAATTGTAAAATGGATGTACGAACTGGGTTACGGTTATTTGAAAAAAGGCTCAACAAATTATTATGTTTCATCGGGTTTAGGACTTTGGGGTCCACATTACCGCATTGGAACACAATCGGAGCTGGTGGTGGTGAATTTGAAGTACTGATTCAACCGGTTGATGGATTCAGCCGGGAATTGATTGATTAAACGTTATTCAATTCAACTAAAGAAGCAGGTTTAATATCGTACAAAAAGCATGTTTTAATGAAGCCATTACACATTGGATATTTTATAATTCAATGTGTAATGGTTTTTCTTTGAAATGTGTTGCCGACAATTTCAGAGAGTCGGCTAAAACTCATTTCATCCGAAAATAATTTGCAGACGGACAAAACCAATGCATTTCATCCGAATATTGATTTACATCGAGACAAACCGAACACAATTTATGTAAAAGTAAATTTACATCGAGATGAACCGAACACATTATATGTAAAAGTAAATTTACATCGAGATGAACCGAACACATTATATGTAAAAGTAAATTTACATCGGGATAAACTGAACTCATTATATCCCTCCGAAAAATTTCAGTGAGTCCAATCCCGGTAATTTAAATCTGGTTTTTGTGAAATAAAGCCGGCTGGAGTTCAGGTTGGAGATAATATTTTATTGAACAAACAGCCTGGAGCGAAGAATCAGCCTCTTTTCTTTTTAAAAAAGTCTTTTACCAATTTACTGCATTCTTCTTCTAAAATACCTGATGTAACTTCTGTTTTGGAATGTAGGGCAGCCGGTGCAAATCGTTGGAAACCCCGTTTTTCGTCTGATGCCCCGTAAACAATCCGGCTGATTTGCGACCAGCCCAACGCACCTGCACACATCACGCAGGGTTCAACGGTGACATAGAGGGTGCAATCGGTTAGATATTTACCACCAAGAAATCCGGCAGCAGCCGTTATAGCCTGCATTTCGGCATGAGCGGTAACATCGGTCAATGTTTCGGTCAGATTATGACCACGGGCAATGATGCGCCCCTGACACACGATAACCGCACCTATAGGAACTTCATCCCGCTCACCTGCTTTTATCGCTTCGAGCAGGGCTTGTTTCATAAAGTATTCATCAGGATTTACATCCGCAGTATCATCCTGATTGTAATATGAAATTCCCATTGTGGTCAATTATGAATTGTGCATTGTTAATTGCTTAGATGTCTTCTTACGCCGGTCTTAAAAAAAGTGATAATTGAAAGACAATTGTAAATTGTAAATGAATAAATTGTAAATCGTTAGATGTCTTCTTCCACTACCAGATTTTCAATAATAAAATTCTGACGTTCCGGTGTGTTTTTCCCCATGTAAAACGATAATAAATCCTGAACAGCATCCTCCTTTTTTAACGTTACTTGATCGAGACGCATGTCTCTTCCGATAAAATGTTTAAATTCGTCCGGTGAGATTTCACCCAGTCCTTTGAATCGGGTGATTTCAGGATTTACACCCAGTTTTGCCATGGCAGCCAATCGCTCTTCTTCCGAATAACAATACACTGTTTCTTTTTTGTTACGCACACGGAAAAGTGGCGTTTGCAAAATATAAACGTGCCCCTTTTTAATCAGATCGGGAAAAAACTGAAGGAAAAATGTGATCAGAAGTAAACGTATATGCATACCATCCACATCGGCATCGGTCGATACGATCACTTTATTATAACGCAAGCCTTCTATACCATCTTCTATATTCAGCGCCGCCTGTAACAAATTGAATTCTTCGTTTTCGTAAACGATTTTCTTTGTCAATCCATAACTATTCAGCGGTTTTCCCCTGAGACTAAATACTGCCTGTGTATTCACATCGCGGCTTTTAGTAATTGATCCGCTGGCGGAATCGCCCTCGGTGATAAAAAGGCAGGAAGTATCGGTATCGCCTTTCGAATCGTTATAATGAATACGGCAATCGCGCAACTTTTTGTTGTGGAGATTTACTTTTTTTGCCCGTTCGCGTGCCAGCTTGGTCACACCGGCAATGGCTTTCCGTTCTTTTTCCGAATCCTGAATTTTTTGTTGCAGAATATTGGCTGTTTCACTGTTGCGGTGCAGGAAATTGTCCAGTTCTTTTTTCAGAAAATCGGAAATAAACTTATTCACCGATATTCCATCTTTGGTCATATCGCGCGACCCGAGTTTGGTCTTTGTCTGGGACTCGAAGATAGGTTCTTCCACACTAATGGAAACCGCCGCGATAATTCCGTTCCGTATATCGGCCAATTCCATGTTTTTGGAATAAAATTCCTTGATGGTACGTGCCACCGCTTCCCTGAAAGCGCTTTGATGCGTACCGCCCTGGGTCGTATGTTGTCCGTTAACGAACGAATAATATTCTTCCCCGTACTGATCGCTGTGTGTAAAGGCAACTTCAATATCTTCTCCTCTTAAATGAATGATGGGATACAAGGGTTGTGCCGTCATATTTTCATTCAACAGATCGGTCAATCCGTTTTTCGACAGGATTTTCTTGCCGTTGAAATTAATAGTTAAGCCGGTATTCAGGTACGCGTAATTGCGTAACATGGTTTCGATAAACTCATCTTTATAAACGTAGTTCTCGAACATGGTACTATCCGGTTCGAAATAAATCTTCGTGCCGCGATCGGAATTATCAGGAAAAATATCCGAATCGGAAACCAGTTTGCCTTTTTCAAATTCTGCTTTCCGGCTTTGCCCTTCCCTG
>JAQTOL010000179.1 GCA_028748945.1 Paludibacter sp. | reverse complement strand
TGAAGGATTTGTTCATGAAAAAATCATGAGCCTGAGAGACGAACTATTGCAAGAGGCAATTCTTATAAATGGCGTAAAAATAATTAATCTGGAAACCGATTTACCTGCAGATATGATAAAAACGCTGGCTTTTCAAATTCGCAACATCGAAAAAGACAAACTCTTTTTTGTAGCAGGAAGCGTGTACGATGGAAAACCTTCTCTGACAGTGATGCTATCCGATGCTCTGGTTGAAACCGGATTGAACGCAGTAACTATTGCCCGCGAAGCAGCTAAAGAAATTCAGGGTGGCGGAGGCGGTCAACCTTTCTTTGCATCGGCGGGAGGAAAAAACGTGGATGGAATTCCAAAAGCGATTGAAAAAGCATTGGAAGCTGTAAAATAATCTCAATTATCTTTTCCCAAGTTTTAAAACCCCGGAAAAGTTAGGAGTAAAAAAAAGAGGAACCTCCGTTATGGGAAGTTCCTCTTTTTCGTATTAAAAACTTTATTAGAAACGATAACGTGCACTCAGGCAAATACCATCATAAACAGGATAAAAACCATTCAATAAAAAGATTCCGGGACGATAATCCAATGAAAGTTGCAGAGGAATATTAAAATTATACTCAATCCCGATTTGGCCAAGAACACCAACATTTAAAGGACTGCTGCTATAATAATTATATGAACCTATGTTTGCACCAACACCGGCATACCAGTTAAATCCATCTGACAGAGATGACAGATCCCAAACCCATTGATAAACTCCGCTTAAGCCAAAACCATAATGGTTCAAACCAAGATCCAACTCCAAACGGTTGGCATTTCCCAACGGCTGTTGATAAGAAACTTCGGCACCATCACCTGCGAAACCGCCAAAACGGAGTCCAATGGCTTTACCATCAACTTGTGCACTTAGCGCACCTACCAAACTCACTGCTAAAGCGAGCGTAAAAATCAGTCTTTTCATACTTTATTCTTTTAGTTATTGTTAAATCACACAATATAACACTGTGTTATGCAAAATTAAACAAAATATCACAAACTTTTGTTCTGAAGCTCTTATTTATTCGTGCCAGTCACCATTTATTTTAATCAGGTCAATGAGTTTATCCACCGCTTCGTCTTCAGGAATGTTACGTTCCAGGCATTCTTTTTTCTTATAAAGGCTAACCTTTCCACGTCCTGCACCCACATAACCGTAATCGGAATCGGCCATTTCACCGGGACCATTGACAACACAACCCATGATGGCTATTTTTAATCCTGTCAGTTGCGAAGTACGTGCTTTCACACGCGCTACAACCGTTTGTAGATTAAACATAGTCCGGCCACAGCTCGGACAGGCAATAAACTCGGTTTTAGTGACACGAACACGCGAAGCCTGCAGAATACCAAAGGCAACCGAATTGACGGCTTCAGCAGAAATAGTTCCTTGATTTTGGAGAAAAATTCCATCTCCGAATCCATCTATAAATAAAACACCCAAATCAGCCGCAGCTTTAATTTGCAGGTATTCCAATTCATTCTCGGCATAATCGCGACACAAAATAACAGGTACCGTACAACCGGCATTCAGCAAGGCATGGAAAAAGGCACGTTGCTCCCCTACTCCATTGGAATGTTGCGTATGTAGTAAAACAACGATATCGGACCGTTCTGCCAACAAATTATGCATTTCTGCATCCAAATCGGGATACTTCAGGTTTAAAAATTTAATTTTGGCTGTATCTTGTTGTAAGGTTTTAATATCACCGGCATTATAACGCGGATAAGTTTCTCCATTCAGTCCCAGCACTTTGCCGTCCGACAAAATATAATCGGGGATAACTGCATAAGCGCCATCGGACGAAGCAATCACAACCGGCACATTGTCTCCGCCAATATTGGCAACAGCATGCGTTTTGCGACGACTGTATTCGAAACGCGAAAGAAACGGACTTTCAGTTTCAACAATTGTTTCCTGTTTTTTTCTGTCGGAAACATAAGAAACCAATAATTTACCGACCGGAATTTCTGCTTCAGGTTCTTCGCACAGAGACACCCGGATAGTATCACCAATGCCATCGGCCAACAAGGCACCAATTCCTACTGAAGATTTTATACGTCCATCTTCTCCATCACCGGCCTCCGTTACACCCAAGTGTATAGGGAAATGCAAATCGGCTTTCTCTAACCTGTCAACCAACAAGCGAACTGTTTGAACCATCATAACCGTGTTGGAAGTCTTCATGGAAATTACTACCCGGTTGAAATTTTCTTCGCGGCAGATATTTAAAAACTCCATACAGGATTCCACCATACCCAGCGAAGTATCACCATATCGGTTCATCATTCGTTCGCTCAAAGAGCCATGATTTATACCTAATCGAATTGTCGTACCATGTTCTTTACAGATGTTCAGAAAAGGAATAAAACGCGATCGGACCTTCTGGTATTCTGTTTCAAATTCTTCATCCGTATAGTCTGTAGGATCACCTACTTTTATACTCCCCACGTAATTTCCCGGATTAATACGGACTTTCTCAACCTGTTGGGCAGCCACATCGGCAGCATTGGCATTGAAATGAATATCAGCCACCAAAGGAACTGTGTAATTTTGTTCACGCAGTGCTGCATGAATCAAACCAATACTCTCGGCCTCACGAATGCCCTGAGTGGTAAAACGTACTATTTCACCACCGGCTTCGACAATGCGAATACATTGTGCAACAGAAGCAGGAATATCATTGGTATCCGTATTGGCCATTGATTGTACACGCACCGTGTTTTCTCCGCCTAACAATACCGTTCCGATTTGAATGGCATCCGTTGGACGGCGGCTATAATTAAACTGATCGGGTTTCCACATAATAAGAAGTTACAAATTTTTAAGTTTCAAAATAAAACTGACAGTTTTAACCGTCAATCAAAGATGCGCAAAATTACATATTTTTGAACTTCTAACGCTTGTGATAGGAAAAAGTTATTTGAAAAGGTAGAGAAATTACATCATTTCATATTTTTTAAAAGCTAAAGTCTGGCATTTCAATATAATTCTTGTCGTTTATTATTAATTTTGCCACAAAAAACATAAAGCTCATATAAAGCTATGTATCTGTAAATTAAAATACAGTAAATAATAAAACAGCCTGATATTGAATAATCTTAGCTGTTTTTTAGTAATTTTGCAGTTCAAAAAAAAATATTTTGCATGATAGAGTTGATTAATCTGAGTTGGATTTTAGCACTTCTGGGAGCCTTAACAATCTATTTTGTCCCGGCCAACAAAAAAGCGACCCAGGCTACAATAGCCGTTGTAGCCAATTCAATAGTTACCGGTTGGCTAGCCATACTCGCGCTGACGGGACAAATTGTAAGCTTTACTTTTAACGGTGGAGGAATAATGGGTGATGTTATCATACGTGTTGATGAACTATCTGCCTGGTTTATACTTATTATCAACTTCACCTGTATTACCGGCGTTTTTTATGGTTCCGGCTATCTTAAGGCCTACGACAATTCTGCAAAAAAACTGAGTTTACACTGGATATTATTTGTGCTTTTTCAATTGTCCATGGTTTGGGTTTGCCTGATTCAAAATGGCTTTGTATTTCTTATCGCCTGGGAAATCATGTCTTTATCTTCGATGATGCTGGTTATTTTCGATGCTCACAACCCTAAAACGTTGAAGGCAGGAATAAATTACCTGGTTCAAATGCATATCAGTGTGGTATTTCTGACCATCGGCTTCATCTGGGTTTATTTTCAAACCGGGTCGTTTAGTCTCGATGCTTTTACGACTTACTTCGGATCGAACAGTAATATCTGGCTGTTTTTGGTATTCTTTATTGGCTTTGGGTTGAAAGCCGGATTTATTCCCCTTCACAGCTGGTTGCCTCATGCGCATCCGGCTGCCCCTTCGCATGTATCGGGTGTCATGTCCGGCGTAATTGTGAAACTCGGAATTTACGGAATTTTCAGAGTGGCATCCTATCTCAAAAGCGATTACCTGATTTTGGGCGAAATAATAATTACAATTTCCATTTTGTCAGGTTTGTATGGTATCTTAAACGCAGCTGTTCATCGCGATTTCAAAAAAATGCTGGCCTATTGTACGATCGAAAATATTGGGATAATTGGGGTTGGAATTGGGATTGGACTAATCGGTTTGGGAAATAATGTTCCGATATTATATTATCTTGGATTCGGTGGAGCATTATTGCATGTACTGAATCACTCGTTATTCAAATCTTTGTTGTTCTATTCTGCCGGATCGGTTTACCAGCAAACCCATACCCGCAACATGGAAAAACTGGGCGGATTGATTAAAAGTATGCCACGTACTGCCGTCCTGTTTTTAATAGGTGCCGTTGCTATAGGCGGAATGCCTCCTTTCAACGGATTTATTTCCGAATTTTTGATTTACAGTGGATTGATAAAAGGAATCCAGTTGCAGGATATGACGCAAATAATCCTAATGGTATTAACTTTAGCGGGTATGAGCATTATCGGAGGACTTTCGATACTGACATTTACCAAGACTTTCGGAACCATTTTTTTAGGAAATCAACGACAACCCCTAGCCCATAAACCCCACGAAGTATCTTCACTGATGTTGATTCCGCAATATGTTATCGTTGCTGTTATGCTTAGTGTAGCCGTTATTCCTCAATTTTATCTACAGATTATCGGCAATATACTTTCAGGGCTTACCAAAAGTATCGTCATTCCTCAACCGGTAGAATTTGTCGGTTACATTTCTATTATGCAGAGTATCAGTTTATATTCAGTGTTATTAATAGGCATAATTGCCTTTTTCTGGGGAATAAGAGCGTTGGCAATACGCGGGAAATCACAGGTTGTGGGTGCTACCTGGGGATGCGGTTACACTGCCGGAACCAGCAAAATACAATATACAGCTAAATCATTTTCCAAATCATTAAGTAAAACATTCAATTTTATCGTTATCGAACGAAAACAATATGAAGAGTTGCAGGCAGGTGAAATTTTTCCAAAAGAGAAAAAATACACTTCCCATTATCACGACTTCTTTGAGTTTCGGTTGATTCATGTTGTAACCAATCGACTGATTTATTCAGCCAACTATTTCAAATTTATTCAAAACGGGCGCATACAATCTTATGTGCTCTATGGCATAATTTTTATAATTGCTGTTTTTATTCTTACTCTCTTTAATATCGTCTTATGAACCTCGTTTGGAGCTTTATACTTATTCCATTCATAGCAATATGCCTCATTCCTTTTCTTCAACTGAAAGGAAAAGCCATTGCTGTTTATGGTGTTATAAGTTTTATTGCTATTCTCACCGGTTATTTGGCCATTCAGACTTTGAGTGGAGAAAACTTTCATCTTACATTGCCCGGAAGTTATGTAAGTGGTCCTATAAACTTAGAAATTGACGCCCTTTCAGCCTGGTTTATATTGATTATTAATTTCGGATTTATTACAGGCGGTATCTACGGTTTGTTTTATATGAAAGCATATATTGATCAGCCAAAGAATTTAAATTTACACGGAATTTTATTCATACTGCTTCACGCTTCGTTGGTCAGTTTATGTGTCATTCAAAACAGCATTGCTTTTCTTGTTGCCTGGGAAATCATGGCACTTTCGGCATTTCTGACGGTTATTTTTGAGCACGAAAAAGTGGCAACACTCAGAGCCGGCATCAATTTTCTGATACAGGCACATATATCAATTCTCTTTCTGATGATCGGATTTATCTGGGTGGCGAGTCAAACCGGGAGTTATGATTTCAGTGCCATCCACAATTATTCGCTCACGCATTCGGAACCGGTCTCGTTGATGTTGTTTTTATTCTTTTTTATTGGTTTTGCTATCAAAGCCGGCTTTGTTCCTTTTCACACCTGGCTACCTTACGCCCATCCGGTTGCACCGGCACATATTTCAGGTATTATGTCCGGAATACTTATTAAAATAGGCATCTTCGGCATACTTCGAATGCTTATGCTTATTCATGTAAATTATACCACGATTGGGAGTATGATTTTAGTAATTTCAATCATTTCGGGAATTTACGGGGTGATGTTGGCCATTCTGCAACATAACCTAAAGAAATTACTGGCCTATCATAGCATCGAGAATATCGGAATTATCGGAATCGGAATCGGTCTGGGATGCATTGGACTGGGAATCAACAACCCGGTGCTTAGTTCGTTGGGATTTGCTGGTGCTTTGCTGCACACGCTCAATCATTCGCTTTTCAAATCGCTCTTGTTTTTTACTGCCGGCAATGTTTATCAGGCAACCCACACGCTTGATATTGAAAAACTGGGTGGAATAGTCAAAAAGATGCCCCAGACAAGCATTCTGTTTCTGATTGCGGCTCTTGCTATTTGCGGATTGCCACCCTTTAATGGTTTTATTTCTGAATTTATTCTTTATACCGGTCTTTATCATTGGTTTCAGGACGCACAAATGGGTTCTTTAATCAGTATTATTTTTACGGTTACGGCTTTGGCAATGATTGGCGGATTGGCTCTGATGTGTTTCACGAAAGCTTTCGGGGTCGTATTTCTGGGAAATCCACGGCATGCTTTTCAACACGAGGTTAAAGAAGTGCCGTTTCTTCAATTAATACCTTTATATGCCATTGCTGCATTTATAATACTTATTGGATTGTTTCCCAAAATTTTTATGAATATACTCATACAACCGGTACAACTGTTTACCGGTTTGAAGCAACTACCTTTTGCAGGTTTCCAGACAAATGACCTTGAGGCGCTGGTATCAATCA
>JAQTOL010000178.1 GCA_028748945.1 Paludibacter sp. | reverse complement strand
ACATCATGAAATCAGGACTGGTGCCTTTGGCTAACATTCCAAGCGTTCCATCAACTGTTTTGACCATCACACGTACTCTGTATTTATGACCTGCAGTCCACGGAATAGCATTTACATCCAGGGCAGCTCCTTCTGGCCAGCCATTGGTTACTGCAGTAAATTTCACACATTTTGCACCACAATAGGCTTCTCCTGATACGATGTCTTTATGTCCCCAGCCGGCAAATCCGGTTAAAGTATTCAACTGTGGACTTGGAATCAAGTTGGTTAAATTACTGTACAAAGGAGTGAAACATTCACTGTTTTTAGATCCGGCCACACCTACATTTACAACTAAAGTTCCACTTGTCAATACAATATTACCGGTTGCGTTAGATGTTGTACCATCATATGTAACTTTCATTTTCACATTAGATGCACTTGCCATTGGAATAGTAGTAGGAGTAACTGTAAATCCACTTGGTGCAGTAATAGTAATATCACTTGCCAAATTACCTCCATTTACAACAACCGAATCAGTCAGATTTAAATCATCAAGGTATAAATTAGCCTTGCTGGTTAAAATAGAAGGAGCCATGGTTCCTGTTACCTGTAAACTGTCTTTAACTGTTCCACTCGTGAAATAAACATAACCACTTGCTGAAGTTGCACTACTGAAAGTGATAGCAATTGAATCACTTGTACCACCAGAAACAGTAGGTAACAAAGTAGAAGGAGTTACAGAGTAACCTGATGGAGCAGTAATTGTAATATTACTTGCAAGGTTTACAGCTCTGACAGCCACTTTTTTTGTCCCATTTCCAAGGAATGTAAGTGAAGCCGAAGAAGGATAAACTGCAGGAACTGCATACATTTCGTAATTGTCAATATATCCCAATAAACCATCAGCTGTCAAAGAACTATTAAAATAGATTCCCTGCGAAGCAGCCAACGTTCCTGTTTTGAAAGTGAAATCAGCAGCTTGCCATTCACCATTGGTATTGAAAAGTGTGTTAAAATCAGAGGTAGATCCACCTACTCCACAACCACCAATTCCAAATTCATATGTTCCACCAATCGTTTTGATCATTGCATGAATTCTGTATTTTGTATTGGCTTGCATTTTTCCGGTTGCATTGAAATCCAGTGAGCCTCCACCCTTTGTGACTCCATTACCAACAGTCACACAGCTAAAACCGCAATAAGCCGTGTTGATAGTATCATTAATTAAGGCTTTTGTTCCCCAACCACCAAAATACGAAAGGCTTGTTAAATAAGGATCCGTAATTATATTGGTTAAAGTTGGATACACTTGCGTCAAACAGTCTGCATTCTTCTTTGCAATTACCCGAACTCTTTTTGATACACCTCCGCTTGTTACATTAATGTATCCTGCTGTAGCTGCACCGGTAAATGATACATTTACTACAGTTGAAGTATAAGCAGCGGCTGTAATTTCATTAGGTGTTACAGTAATACCTGCCGGAGCAGTGATTTGTATGTTTTGAGTCAGGGATGTTCCGATAACAGTTAAAGGAGCTGTTGATTTGAAGTCATCCAAAAGGAAAAGCGATTCAGATACATAAACTCCTTCGGGAGCATCAACTGTTTTAACTAAAGCAATATCGTCAACAAATAATTGATTGTTTTGTGTATTTGCTTTCCGATATACAATATAACAACTTGTATAAGGAGCCTGAAAAGTGATGGAACCTGTTAATGTACTTGCTGTTCCGGTTACTGTACTGTCTGTTGTAAATACAGTACCAATTGCATTTGCTTTTAAATCATTTGCAACGGAAGCAGCATAAACATTTACTTTCAACAACGATGAAGCAACATTCTTATAATTAAAACTATAAGTATAAGTTGCACCCGGAATTAAATTAAATAGTTTATGACTGATTGATACATAAGAAACCGTATCATTCGAAAAACGCATGGCAAAAGCCTGTGCACCGTTTGATTGATATGAATTTCCATTATTTACCCGTGAAGTTGTGGTATAAGTTCCCAGAATACCGATTGGAGGTACATTCGCAGAAATCTTCTTGGGAATCCAGGTTCCCCATGGACCACCATCAATAGCTGCTTTTTCAAATGTACCATCGAAGAAATTAAATGGAATGACTGCTATCTTATCGGCAACTGTCCTTATCTGAAAAGTAGTAGAAGGCAATGCAGCTGCACCATTTGAAATCCCTTTATCGCTATAAAAACGGTAACCGTCTCCCTGATCGGCGTAATTTACATTCGGTGAAATAAATTTTTGATCAGCATACCGTCTGAATCTGATATTCAGCGAATCAGAACCATATACATACCATTTGGAGTACCCATTGGTAACGAATGCAGTGTCAGTATAAACAATATCCCAGGTATTAGCGGTTCCTCTGGTCAGATACTTACCTGAACTGGTTTTAATGTAAAAAGCACTATCAGTTGCGGCAACAAAATTAAAATACTGTGTACTCTCCGGTGCCATAAAGGTCAATGCCGGATATCCACCCGAATTCACACCAATAGCCTTGCCACTGGAACGTTGAATAAGATAATAGTTAACACCCGCTGTAGGCGTAAACGCAGCCTGTACATTAGCGGCAATAGCCAGCAATGTACCTAAAATTAAGAATGAGAAGATCTTTTTCATGATGTAAATAATTAAAAGGTAAATAATTAAGAATTGTGAATAATTGATATTTAAAAAAGTATTGTGAAATCTTGGCTTATAATGACATTAATTTTATTATCATACAAATATATGTGTAATACCAGATAATGATGGCGAAAATACGTTCAAAAAGGGAGACAAGATGTTTGCTTATATGACCCAATTATAAAATTTTTCAACACTCCTTTTATCTGATTATTAACCCACTGTGTATAGACTTTTCTGACAAACAAAACAAGGTATAAACAGGGTATTACTTAAATTAAAACGGGCATTTACACCGTTGGTTCAAATTTATCGATAGAATAACAGGAGCTGCATTCCTGCATTATTCTTTAATGAATTTTGAATGGCTTATTTCAAGATTGTTCATTATACATTGTAATAAATAGATACCCGGTTTTAAATTACTTACGTTTAATTGTATATTTTCTTGCTCAACATCTGTCTGTAAAAGTTTTTTTCCCATCAAATCAAAAACTAAAATTTTCACTTCTGAATCAACAGATTTATCAATTGCGACGCTTAAAGTTTCTTTTACAGGATTAGGATAAATATGGACAGATGAATTGATTGATAATGAAGGAGTTTCCGTTGTTCCCTATTTTGCACTCAAAGCCTGCTTTTCAGAAGCTGTTATCGGAATTATTGTTCCATGTCTTGGTGTAAAATCAAAAGAAATTGGAGTGGGCGCAACTGAAAAATTCAATAAATCGGTACTGATTGTAAATTGATAAGAACCACTGGTGTACATATCGTACATCAAAATATAATTGTCCGAATTAATCAGTTTAAATACACTGGAGCCCTCAACCGGGTTAGTGGTGGACTGAAGGTATTTATCAACCAACACGTATCCTCCTGTTAAGTTACCCGAAGTTGCTTTCTTAATTCCATTGCCGTTTCCTTCCGTCTTGAAAAATAAATTATAAATTCCATCTTTAAGTATTATATCTGCATCAATAGTAGATAAACCTCCATTATCAAACAAAACTTTGGGTGCCGATTCTAATGCAGTAAAAGTACTATTGGCATATGCATAATATATTTTGTCATAATCCGATGCTCCAAGTCGCATAGCGAAATAAACCATATATTTGCCTACAGTAGGGTCATATATTGATTGAGGTGCCCAAACCCTGTCGGCAGCACTAAATTCGGGATATGTATTCGGGATATTAACGACACTGGATGTCCAGTCGGTCAAATTGTTCGACTTTAATAAAACCATAGCTCTGTTTGATGCCCATCCCAATGCCGAGACCATATCCGTAGCCACCATATAGTAGTCGTTGTTTTCACCACGTAGAATGTGTGGATCGCGCACGCCCCCCGAAGAACTTATGGTAGCCGAGTTAAGTATCGGATTATTATTATTTAAAGCCCTGTAATTGTACCCATCATTGCTAAGAGCGAACCGAATAGCTTCCTGATTGCCTGAATTCCCTGTAAAATAAGCAAACAGATAGGCTGAAAAATCTTCGGCTTCGGCAATATAAACATCATAAGTTTTAGTGGTCGAGGCGGTTCCTTTTGTAATGGTGGCAGTTAAAGTAACTTTTGTTTTGCCTGTTCCTTTTGCCGGACGACTTATAATAATTCCGGTAGCAGCCAATACCGTTGGAGCACTTGAACTCCATGAAATTACAGAACCTTCGTTCCCGTTGGCAGGCAAAGAAAGATTTGATACCAGTGAACTTAAATTACCGACAAGATTTAAACTTGCAGAATCACTTACCACACTCATTCTGTCAGTCAAATACGGTAGAATAGTGGCAATAAACTCCTTAGAGTCGACAACACCGTTTTTCGAAATGGTTGCAGTCAGATGAACCACTGCCGATGATGCTCCCATAGCCGGACGGGTTACAATTCCAAGATTAGAAATCACACCGGCATTCGATGAATTCCAGGTTATCGATACGCTATTTCCGCCATCAGTAGGTAGTGTTAGATTGGATTTAACAGAGTCTAATCCATTTAATATTAATTGTGATTTTACATCAGCCACTTGCTGAATAATCAATGCACTGTCCAGTCCTGCTTTTTGTGAAGCTAATGAAACCACTTCCGAAGCAGAAAGTGCCCGGTTGTATAGCCTGAAATCATTGATCATTGATTTTGTCAGATAAGCGTCAGCACTATAGCACGATTTTCCAATGAAATTACTGGTGGTTGCTCCAAGATCGGATGGAAATGTTGAAACCGTACCAGTTTTCACCTGTACACCATTTAAATAAATTGTTCCTGTAGTTCCGGCTTGCGTATAAGTTATATGTTGCCATGAACCTTTAATCAAAGCACTTCCTTGTTTTACACTCGTTTCTGTTGTCCAGTTGGTTTTGGCAATAGCATAACGGTTAGTGATGGCCGTAAAAAACATATTCCCATTCGCCGTGCCGGCCATATTATCGGAATTGGCAAAAGTCCAGATAAAATTACCTGCAGCCGTTACATTGGTTGACGGATCTACATAAACATAAAGGGCTACTGAAAAATCGTTCAGGCTTTGAATTACCTGACCCGTATTTACTCCCATATCAAGATATCCATTTAAAGATCCCAAATCAAGAACGTTGAAACGACCCATTTTTTTTACTACTGCTCCATTATTTAATGTTGCATTATAACCGTTTCCCGAATTGTCAGAAATTGTATAATTCGTAGCACTATTAAAAGTATATTGAATTTTCAAAGATGTATCCACTGCAAAAGATGCTGTTGAATTTAACATGAGACAAGAAAATATCAACAGAATAATTTTGACGTTAATCTTTTTGTAATCTAAAATATACATTTTCATTATAAGACAGTTGTTTGATTTGATTGAATCGGATTTATTGTTTGATTAGTTTAGTTGAGATTACGTTATTACCCTCTTTTGCTTCCATAATATAGATTCCCGGATCCAGAACAGATAAATCAATTTTAGAACCATTGTTGATTTTATCAGTCAAAATAGTCTGGCCGACCAGAGAACTAATCTTTACTGAAATCTTTCCATCTTCGTATCCCTGGACGAAAACACTATTATGAGCAGGGTTCGGATATATTTTCAATTTACTTTCGTTTTTTTTTAAAGGTGTTACCGAGTTGATAACCGATGTATTCAATTGTAAAATGGTAACAGAATTTGCTTTAAAAGTATAATTAAAATTGCTCGATAATGAATCAATGGCCGAAGTAACGGGAACAATGTTATTTTCATTTGACAATGAATTCTCGATTAAAGGATCGTTTGAACTAAGTACTGTGGCTTCTCCGCTAATCAGATTATTATCCACACCTTTCAAATCAACATTACCTACCACAGCGGAGTTTGCCGGATTAATCACTTTCAAAAACAATTTATTATTCGCTTCATCAAGAGTTGCTGAAGTGTATAACTTTAATGAAGTCGTATTGTCAATCGCATGAATTAACACATTATCCAAATAAAACAAAATTTTGGAAGGTGAAATTTCAATCTTTACATCGTACCATTGATTGGTATTTACACTTCCGGCTGTCGAGGTCAAAACACTCTTTGACCCATCAATACATTGTTCAATCGCATTTTTAGTATTACCCCAACCACCAATGTTCCACCAATAAAAATTATTGGCATCTTTATAGCCGAAAATTATCAGAAAGCCTTCGCTTCCGCTGACTTTTCTTGCTTTAAGTGAATAGGTATAAGTTGAATCTGTTATGTTTTTAGCAATAGACCTGCAATCAGTCGTGGTAGCTGTTTGAGAATAAATTCCACCGGCAACCGACCAGGTTCCACTGGATGGTGTCCAGTTTGAACTATTGGCAAACTGATCGGAAAATAAGGTTGTATTGGAACTGTTTTTGACTATAATGTTAGAATAATCGGCAACTGTCGACCAGGTTCCAAGTCCGACTGAACCGGTTACCGGATTTGAAACCATATTTAATGTATCTTTTACCGGAATAGAAACTGTTCCGATATTTGTAGAAAACATTTTTTGAACATAATACGATGGGGTACAATATGATGTTGAAGCATTTTAACAAATCATACCCGGATTCCATTTCCTGTCATTGACATTCACAAATTTTGGCGCATAAGAATTCATTGGTACGATATCGGAATTGTTTTCCATTCCTGCCATAAAAA
>JAQTOL010000177.1 GCA_028748945.1 Paludibacter sp. | reverse complement strand
ACTTTTAGTCTGTCTGTGTTTGAGAAAACTACTATAAATGAACTGTTTATAAAACAACATTACATAAACAATACTACTCAAGATTCTAATCAACTGACTATCTTTGATTTATAACCGGACAGTAGTGGAAAGAGATTATGAAAGATATACGGAAGTATTCGTAAAAACATCTTTACTATTTAGTATTGTCATATATAAGCCATAATAAATAGCATATATATGTTATCATATTTATCATATATATGCTAAATACGATAACATATATATGCTAGTACTAATTTGTAGTTATCATTCAACTAATTTATCATTACAGTGAAGGTAAATGCTCCCGTATAAACTACTAAATGATCGGGAGGATTTATTCATAGAATGCTGCTTCTTTTTTTATTCGTATGAACAAAATTTTGAAATGAACAGGAGCTGCATTTTATATAGTTTCATCCTGTAAAACATGTTTATAACTAAAATTTTGTAATTTTGTAGAGATTTAAACAATTAAAATTACGCGGGATGCAACATAAATAAACAACATTGCATCTTGTAGAAAGAATATGGAATCAGATGCTGCAATAACGAACGAACAACAATTGATTGCCGGATGCAAAGATGGGAAAGCGTGGGCTCAGAAAAAGCTGTTTGAGCTTTATGCAGGTACCATGTTGAGCATCTGTGTCCGGTATGTGACAGATCGGGAGACAGCAAAAGATGTTTTGCAGGATGGGTTTGTGAAGCTGTTTACCAAAATCGATACATTTTCAGGAACCGGTTCGTTTGCAGGTTGGGTGAGGCGTATTTTTGTTACGACAGCATTGGAATATCTCCGGCAAAAAGATGCTTTGAAACAGAGTGAAAGTCTGGATGATTATTCCTATTCTATTGAAAATCCCGATGTCACGGCTTTAGAAAAAATTGCGGCTGACGATTTATTGAAAATGATTACAGAATTACCAACCGGTTACCGGACTGTTTTTAATTTATATGCAATTGAAGGTTACTCGCATTTAGAAATTGCCAACCTGTTAAATGTCAGTGAAAATACATCCCGTTCCCAATTTATGAGAGCAAGAAAACTTCTCCAACAAAAAGTCCGGTTATTAATAAGCGATAAATGAAAGACGATATAAGTAATATACACGAACCCGATTCTTTTGATGAGATTTTCCGGCAAAAGTTCGAAAACCATGCTTTGCCGGTAGATGATAAAGTATGGGAAGAGATAGAGGCAAAAATGAAAACGAAAACAAGAAGGATAATTCCTTTCTGGTTTTGGTTCTCAGGTGGTGCTGCTGTCGCTGTTTTAGCCTTACTTTTTACAATCCGTTCCTTCAACGAAAGAGAATCTTATCTGTCAGAAAACAAAAATATCAGACAACACGAAGTTGTTCATCCGGCAAAGAACAAAATTGATGCTATTCCCGAATCAAAAGAAACAATTCAGTTTGAAAAGAAAAACACAAAGCATTTAATTGCAAAAACAAAAAACCTAACTATTGTTGCTGAAACTAACAGTTCTGAGATTACTACGTTTAAAATTGATTCATTGACATCAGAAAAAGCGATTGTTGATTCTACCCTTCACCATTCTGTAGATGAAAAATCGTATGTTGACCAAAATAAAAAAGTCGATACAACTTATGCTAAAACAAATCAGGAAATCTATCCTGTCTGGGAAAATAATATAGCAAAAAATAAAACGAAGCAAACTAAAAACAACGAAAATGCTATCTTGCTTGCTGCTGCTTTTAGTGCCGGCGGTTCGTTGCCTGCTTCCTCAAATGGTTACGAAATGGCAGATCTGAACAAGAATAGTATTGTTACAGTTGCGACCAATTATACCACTGTAATGGCTCCGATTGATTTTTCCCAAATTACGTATTTAACTCCGGTATCGTTCGGATTTGTCATTCAAAAACCGATTGACAAAAGACTAAAACTGGAAAGCGGGCTGGTTTACACTTATCTTTCTACTAATTTTAGAAATGGTGGCATGCAACAAAGCACTGCCGATTTGCATCTGCATTATATCGGGGTTCCATTGAATTTAATTGCTCTGATTATGGATAATTCGAAATGGGAATTTTATCTTTCGGGTGGAGGGATGCTGGAAAAAGGAATCCGTTCCATTTATATTCAAAATCAGAATTTTGGAAATCAAACCATTACAACAACAGCTTCGACAAATATTGCCGGTTTTCAATGGTCGATAAATGGAGCAATCGGAACAACCTACAAATTTCAGAAACATATGGGAATTTATTTTGAGCCGAAAATCTCGTATTTTTTCAATGATAATCAGCCTATCAGCGGGCGAACAGACCAACCGGTTTCTGTAGGCTTGACAGCAGGATTGAGATACCAATTTTAATTTTATAATAATGAAGTCGAAATTTTATCAAACATTCGTGATTCTGTTACTTGTCTTTTTATCAGCTTGTTCGAACGAGCTTGTTTATAATAACATTGCCAGGATTAATTATGGAACTTCGTTTGGAGAATGTGTCGGATATTGCAGACGGGATGTCACGGTTAAATCCGTTCAGGTTACTTACAGTTGCAGTAGTTGGTATCCTGCAATAAACACAGTAATAACTACATCAAAAATAAATAAATCATTAGCTGATTCAATAAAAAGTATCCATCCGGATTCATTTTTTAAATTACCGGAATTTATCGGTTGCCCCGATTGTGCTGATGGTGGTGCTGAGTGGCTTGAATTAGAATTAGTTTCAGGTGAGATTCATAAAGTAACCTTTGATTACTACAAAGAACCGGATTTATTGAAAAATTACATTGAAAATCTACGGAAATTATTAAGTAAAAATGAATGCAAATAAAAATCACATATGAAATGGTTCAACATACAATTAATAAATTAAATCAATTATGACCATGAAAAGACTACTTCTATTATTTTCAATTTTTCCGGTTCTGATTTGCTGTACAACTCAAAACGAACCGATTCCTGTCCCGGAAGATGCAAAACCAATTGCTTTGCGCATCGGATTGGAAAAACGTGTGGCTCAGGATAATGAATTTGCTTTTGATTTATTGAAAAAGACGATTACATCATCGGGTGAAACCAATGTATTTATTTCTCCTTTAAGTGTCAGTATTGCGTTGGGAATGGTATGGAATGGTGCTAACGGTCAAACCAAAACTGAAATGGAGACAGTATTGAAAATGAGTGGAATTTCAGTTGCTGACATCAACGATTATTATCAAATAATGCAGTCTACGTTGCCAACCATTGATCCTACCACCAAATTAAACATTGCCAATTCCTTGTGGTATAAAACCGGATTTCCTGTGAAACAGGATTTTCTGAAAATAAATACCGATTATTTTAATGCATATGTAAAAGATCTTGATTTTTCGAAAGCATGGGCGGTTGATACCATTAATAACTGGTGTGCGAAAAAGACAAATAATTTAATAAAAGATCCCCTTGATCAGATTCCTCCGGATGCCGTAATGTATCTGGTGAATGCCATTTATTTCAAAGGAATTTGGCGAAAACATTTTGAAGCAAAAAATACCAAAGAAATGGATTTTACCGGCGAATCCGGAAATTTGACGAAAGTGAATATGATGTATCAAAAAGATACATTTGCATATGCTGTTGACACTTGTGCACAATACCTCGATATGCCTTATGGAAATAAAGCATTTTCGATGACAGTAATTTTACCTGACGATGGGAAAACAACCAATGATATATTAAATTCCCTGACATTGGATAATTGGAATTCGAGACTTCAAAACATGTCCTCAAAAGAGGTGGAAGTTTATATGCCGCGCTTTAAAAACAAGAATAAATTCTTGTTAAACGATCCGCTACAAAGCTTGGGAATGAATCTGGCATTTTCCGATTATGCAGATTTTACAAATATTGCAGATGCCAGATTGAAAATTTCGCGTGTACTTCACGATACTTATATTGAAGTGACCGAAGAAGGAACTGAAGCAGCGGCAGTAACTGTCGTTGAAGTTATGACTACTTCTATGCCAATTATTTTACCAACTCCAGTTTTTAAAGTCAATAAACCATTTCTTTTTGTCATACGCGAAAAAAGTACAGGAGTCATACTCTTTATTGGGAAAATGGGATCAGTTGATAAATTTTAATA
Source organism: Paludibacter sp. (assembly GCA_028748945.1). Taxonomy (GTDB): domain Bacteria; phylum Bacteroidota; class Bacteroidia; order Bacteroidales; family Paludibacteraceae; genus Paludibacter. The sequence goes on along the minus strand of JAQTOL010000177.1, from coordinate 2,656 downwards.
CTTTAAAAATCCAATCGTATGAAAAAGTTATTATTTCTATTCAGCACAATTTTATTCGGGTTGGCAAGTTGCCAGGATCAGGTTACAGAAACTGTTACCTATAAAATAAATGAGCCGGTATTTATGTCAACCGAGACTTTTCGTAATTCGGTTAAAGTAACCAGTGAACAACGAAAAATATCGACAATTGGGAAAATGTGTTTTTACAACGGATATTTGTACATTTCCGAACCCGAAAGTGGCATTCATATTATCGATAACCGTAATCCGGCGAATCCACAAATGGCGGGATTTATTGAATTAATGGGAAATGCCGACTTAGCTATCCGCGATAATAAACTTTATGCCGATTCGTATATCGACCTGGTGTGGTTCGATATTTCCAATCCGGCTCTACCGGAATTAAAGGGTCGTTTGGATTCTATTTTTCCTTCAGCCTTACCAATCGTTGATAATAATTACGGGATTGATTATGCTCAAACTTATGGCAGTTCGAATAAAGGAATTGTAGTGGGCTGGAAACTAACCGAGAAAACGGAAGATGTCAATCATTATTCAGGAGGCTGGTGGAATAAAGGATATGAGCTATACGATGGGGTTGCTTTGAATTCAACAACTTCAACATCGGGAAGTAGCACCGGAATTAATGGATCTATGTCACGTTTTACGATTTACAATGATCGCCTTTATTCGGTAATTAATAACTCTATGAGTATTTTCGACTTAACAGGGGACCAGCCGGTAAAAGCTGCCGATAGTTTTTATATTGGATGGAATGTTGAAACAATATTTAGTTACAAGACCAATCTGTTTTTTGGAACCAGTACCGGTATGTTGATTTATTCTGTTACTGATCCTTTAAAACCGGAATATCAATCCTGTATAACCCATGCATACGCTTGTGATCCGGTGGTGGTCGATAATGATCTGGCTTATGTTACCTTACATTCCGGAAGTATTTGTGATGTATCGGCCAATGAAAATTCCCTGATCATTATTGATGTGAAAGATGTAAAGAATCCAGCTCAACTGGTTACGTATAATATGACTAACCCAAAAGGACTTGGGATTGATAACGGAAAATTGTTTTTGTGCGACGATGGATTGAAAATTTATAAGATTACCACACCTCAGACACTTATGGCTAATAATCTGGCTCATTATACCGGAATGGATGGATTCGATGTCATTCCTTTTAATAATACTTTGATGATGATTGCAGATGATGGTCTTTATCAATACGATTATACCGATTTAACTCAAATAAAACTATTAAGTAAAATCGCAATTGGGAAGTAATTGTTTAACAATGATACTATAAAAATAGTTATTAAAATTTGAACAAATCGTAATTTAATGCGCTATCTTTGCTTCATAACAGTCGAGTCAGCATTCGGTAAAAGTTTATGATATAACTACTAAAAGAAGTTTTATGTAGCTTTTTGATATAAGAATTTTCTAAATAAATTAGCATTATGGAAAAACTAATTTTTAAAATCTTATTTCTTTTTGTTGGGGTTATTCTTAGCCTGGTAACAGTAACAGGTCAGATTCTGCCTGCTGTGCCTGATACAGCTTCTGTTTATCCGACAAATCCTTCGGCTAAGGATAGCGTATTTGTAGCATATAGTTACATATCGACCGATGGATGTCCTGATTTCATTCTTGTTCAGGATTCTGTCGTTGCTGACAGAATTTATGTCGGGAAAAAAACCATTGATAATTCAAATCGCATTTGTACAGCTATGGTTAGTAGTTTTACAACTAAATTGAATTTAGGTTTGCTTGTTGAAAATACCCAAATTTATTTTAAAGGCAATTTAATTAAAACCATCCATTTTGATTGTATTATGGATAAAGTTGGGATGGTTGTTGCCGGCATTGATGGCTGTGCAGGACAAATATTCATTCAGGAACTTTCCCCAATCAGTTCATACCGTCCGTTATATAAAATCAAACAAGATATTATTAAAGATAGTACAATTTCAAGCGGATTGAAAGTAGGTGATAAAGTCAGGTTTGGTGGATATTTGACTAAGAACGATACAAATACAACTGTTTTGTGTCGTACAATTGGTGTTGCTACCTGCTACCAACTTGAACCAGTTGATTGCATTATGGACAAAATCGGTCTTGTGGTTGCAGTTAAAGATAATTCAACACTTTTGAAAGACAGCTTAACGGATGATATTTATGTCATATATAATTTGAAACTTGCAATTGGAAGCAGGGTTAAATTCAATGGCGTGAAAATTCAATGTTTTACAACACCATGTTATAATTTAGTGAATTGTTACGAAGTCATTCAAACTCCACCTGCTCCTTGTGTGATGAACAAAGTTGGGTTCGTAGTTGCCGGTGTTGATGGTTGTGCAGGACAAATTTTCATTCAGGAATTTTCTATGACTTGTTTATACCCTCTTTTATATACAATCAATGAAGATATTATTAACGATAGTACATTTTCAAGTGGATTGAAAGTAGGTGATAAAGTCAGGTTTGGTGGATATTTGACTAAGAACGATTCAAATACAACTGTTTTATGTCGTACAATCGGTGTTGCCACCTGCTACCAACTTGAACCAGTTGATTGCATTATGGACAAAGTCGGGGTGGTAGTAGCCGGAATTGATGGTTGTAGCGGAAAAATATTTAT
>JAQTOL010000176.1 GCA_028748945.1 Paludibacter sp. | reverse complement strand
AACTCCTGAATTTCAGGTTTTCGATTCGCCTGCAAAGCTCGAAATAAAAATAAAAAAAATGATTGTTTCGTTGGATAAGCAAACCGGAAAATTGTCGTATGCCGATCATAATGGCAAGGTATTCTTGTGCGAAAAAGGAAACTCACGAAAGATAACTACCGATTCCATTCAGGGTGAACCTTGTTTTACTGTAGAGCAGAGTTTTGAATCTCCTTCTGATGAATATATTTTCGGCTTAGGACAGTTTCAGGACGGACAATATAACCTGAAAAATGTAGCACGACGTTTGACGCAGGTGAACACGCAGATTTCTATTCCTTTTGTATATTCAAGTAAAGGCTACGGTTTGTTATGGCATCAGTACGGACTTACTGATTTTAACCCTGCAGATAACTTTATTCCGCTCGTAAAACAAGAACAATCAACCTCGGTAAACAACCCAATGGCCGAAGTAACCACCAGCTCTGGAACTCAGAAAGTATCACAAAATCAATCGCTTTATCTAGGTAAATTTGAAGTCACGAAAGATGGTGAATATTCTATTTTTCTTGATTTAGGCGACATGGGCAACCGTCAATATGTGGTGATCGATGGTAAACCCTGCATCGACCAAACTAATATGTGGCTGCCGCCTACTGTCGGAACATTGGTAAATTTAAATGCAGGAGAGCATGAAGTACAGGTGCTTTGTAAGTCAAATAACATACCTAAATTGTCGTGGAAACATGCAGATAACTTCACCACATTTCGTTCACCCGTTGCAAAAGAACTCGATTATGTGGTGTTTTACGGTCCATCGGCCGATAGTGTAATTGCTTCTTATCGCAATCTTTCGGGCAATGCACCCATGTTTCCTAAATGGGCTTATGGTTTTTGGCAATGTCGCGAACGGTACACATCGGGAACACAATTGGTAGAAATAGTAAAAGAATTCCGAAAAAGAAGTCTTCCCATGGACGTAATTGTGCAGGACTGGCAATACTGGGGTAGCAAGGGATGGGGCGTTCCGCAATTCGATGAGAAGAATTACCCAAATCCTTCAGAATTTATAAAAGAATTACATGATTTGAATGCTCATTTCAACATTTCTATTTGGTCGAACCCCGATAAAAATTCAACAATTGGTAAAGAGTATGTAGCAAAAGACAGGTTTATTCCCAATTCCAAATGGTTGGATTATTTCAACCCCGAAACCCGAAAAGAATACTGGAATACATTGAAGGTAAATATGTTTGATAATGGTGTCGACTCTTGGTGGATGGATGCTGTCGAACCCGAAAATGATGCCTTGAAAGGCGAGAAAACCTACCTCGGAGCAGGCGATTTTTATCGGCTTACGTATCCGTTAATGGTTAGTCAGGCTGTGTATGAAGGTCAGCGGTCAAGCTCTTCCGACAAAAGAGTCTGCATCTTCACCCGTTCTGCTTTTCCCGGTCAGCAACGCTATGGCGTGATTAACTGGTCGGGCGATATTGGCGGCACATGGGATACGTTTAAACGACAAATTGTTGCAGGATTAAACTATACAATAACCGGTTTCCCATATTGGACAACTGATATAGGTGGATTCTTCCGTCCCGGGAATTCGCAATACAGCGATGAAAAATACCACGAACTGCTTACACGCTGGTATCAATGGGGCACCTTCAACCCCATTTTCCGAATGCACGGTTATCAAACCGAAACCGAGCCCTGGAAATTCGGACAAAAAGTGGAGGATAACATGCGTAAAATGCTGAATCTGCGTTACCGCCTGCTGCCATATATTTATTCCGAAGCCTGGCAGGTGACTAAAAACGGATCGACCATGATGCGTCCGTTGATAATGGATTTCAATGGTGATACAACTGCCTTAAAACAACCTTATGAATATATGTTTGGAAAGGCATTTCTGGTTGCTCCGATTACCGAAGCAGGGGTCAAAGAATGGAGTGTATATTTACCTAATTCAACAATATGGTATAATTTCTGGACTGGAAAACGGTTTAACGGTGGTCAAACTATAATAGCTGATGCTCCCGTCGATAAAATTCCTTTGTTTGTAAAAGCAGGGTCTATTATCCCAATGGGTAAAATTATTCAATATGCTGCAGAACAATCGGACACACTCGAAATTCGGGTTTATAAAGGGGCTGATGGCAGATTTGAGTTATACGAAGACGAAGATGATAATTACGATTATGAAAAAGGTAAATATTCGATTATTTCGTTTAAGTGGAATGAAAAAACTGAATCACTTACAATTGGAGACAAACAAGGCAATTATCCGGGTAGCTTAAAGAAGCGTATTTTTAATATTGTTTATATAAGTCAATACAAGAAAGTAAAAGTAGACGAGAAAGTATTTAAAAATGAAATTTCTTATTTCGGGAAAAAGATTGTTCTTAAAACACTTAAATAAACTGATTAAAGATAATCCCATGAAACAAAAAGTTTTATTAACATTATTCTTGATTCTCTGTTTAAGTTTTGCTAAAGCCGAAAATCCGATTATCACTCACATTTTCACTGCCGATCCGGCACCAATTGTTTATAACGATACATTATTCCTTTACACGGGTCATGATACGGCTAGAGTAAATGATACAAATTATAAAATGCCAGATTGGCACGTTTTTTCAACAATCGATATGGTAAATTGGAAAGATCATGGTGTTTGTTTGTCGCCTAAAACTTTCTCGTGGGCTTCGGGCGATGCGTATGCTGCTCAATGTCTTGAACGAAATGGTAAGTTTTACTGGTTTGTTTCCACATTTCATAAAAACGACGAAAACAGTAAAGGTGGTGCAGCTATTGGAGTTGCAGTATCAGACAGGCCGACCGGACCCTTTAAAGATGCAATAGGCAAGGCATTGGTTGTAAATGAAATGACAACAGATATGAAATATGGTTGGGATGATATTGACCCAACCGTATTTATTGATGATGATGGACAAATCTATCTTTTTTGGGGCAATGGCAGTTGTAAATGGGTTAAGTTAAAGGAAAATATGATTGAACTTGAGAGCATAATAACTACTTTTAAACCCATTAATTATATTGAAGGACCCTGGGTTTATAAACGTAATGGTTTGTATTATCTTGTGTATGCCAGTTCCGGAACTAAACAGGAGATGATTGAATATTGTACTGCTACCAATATTGAAGGTCCCTGGATCTATCGTGGAATTATTCAGGAAAATGTAGCAAATTGTTTCACAACTCATCCCGGAATTATTGATTTTAAAGGGAAAACTTACTTTTTTTATCACAATGGATCACTAACAACAGGTGGAAGTTACCGACGCTCAGTTTGTGTTGAAAATATGTATTATAATCCGAATGGAACAATACAGAAAATAATACAAACTAAAATAGGGGTAAAACCGGTGGAATAGAATGATTTTATTACAAACTCAATAAAACATGAAAAAAACAGCTTTAAGCATCATTGCGATTTTAATCAGCTTTGGTTTATTTGCCGAAGATGGACACAACTTGTGGCTACGCAATAAAAACACAGGAAATGTAACGGTTGTATTTTCCGATAATTCGGCTACGACAGCCATTGCTGTTGAAGAATTAAAACAAGGATGGCAGGGAAAGGACGGAGCAACAATTACACTGAAAATAAAGAAAGACAAAACCATAAAAAATGATGGTTTTAAATTTAGTTCCACAGGGATTCAGGCAAATACTCCAATTGGAATTTTGTATGGAGCTTATGAGCTTTTGCGACGTCAGCAAACAAGCGAATCTGTTGAAGAAAAAGTATTTAATCCTTCATACGAAGTTCGCACACTTAATCACTGGGACAATTTGGATGGAACTATCGAACGTGGTTATGCCGGACATTCGATATTCTGGGATAAGGAAAGAAATTTGTCTACATCTACTGAACTGGAAAAACTCCTATGGAAAGAATATGCACGTGCAAATGCTTCTATCGGTATCAATGGAACAGTCCTAAATAATGTGAATGCTTCGACGGATATGCTTACTGCCGGCATTCTAAAAAAGGTGAAGGAAATTGCCGAAGTGCTTCGTCCGTATGGAATTAAAACATACCTTTCGGTGAAATTTTCTTCTCCTGTACTAACTGGCAGTCTTAAAACTTCCGATCCGCTTGATCCGATGGTAATAAAATGGTGGAATGACAAAGTAAAAGAAATTTACAAACTGGTTCCCGATTTTGGCGGATTTCTGGTGAAAGCCAGCAGCGAAGGTCAACCGGGTCCTCAGGATTTCGGACGGACACACGCTGATGGTGCTAATATGCTTGCCGATGCACTGCATCCTTTCGGTGGTATTGTTATGTGGAGAGCATTTGTGTACAGTCCAAACGATAAAGATCGTGCAAAACAGGCATATAATGAATTTATGCCTCTGGATGGAAAGTTCAAAGACAATGTAATTATTCAGGTGAAAAACGGTCCGATTGATTTTCAACCACGCGAGCCGTTTAGTCCTCTTTTTGGTGCGATGAAAAAAACATCGGTAATGCCTGAAGTTCAGATTACACAGGAATATCTGGGACAATCCATTCATTTAGTTTTTTTGGCAACCCTGTGGGAAGAAATGTTTAAAAGTGATACTTATCAGCAGGGAGCAGGGAGTACTGTGGCGAAATGTACCGATGGGAGTATTTATCCGCAGAAATTTACAGCTATTGCAGGGGTTTCAAATATTGGCCTCGACACAAATTGGTGCGGACATGAATTTGCCCAATCGAACTGGTATGCTTTCGGTCGGCAGGCTTGGGACAATCAACTGACCAGCAAACAAATTGCTGAGGAATGGATTAAACTGACATTTGGAAATTCCAATTCAGTTCAGACAACTGACTGGAAAAATAATTTTCTTACGCCGGTAATGCAAATGATGCTCGATAGTCGTGAAGCTGCGGTTAACTATATGATGCCACTTGGTTTCCATCATATTTTTTCGGCAGATGAACACTACGGTCCTGGTCCCTGGTGGGCGCCTAAAGGGATAAGAGCTGACTGGACGCCACCGTATTATCATCAGGCAGCGGCAGACGGAGTTGGATTTAATCGAACGCGAACAGGTAGCGATGCTGTTGAGCAATATCACGAACCTCTTGCTTCCCGGTTTAATGATCCAAAAACATGTCCGGAAAATGTTTTGCTGTGGTTTCACCATTTAGCATGGGATTATAAAATGAAAAGCGGGCGCACGCTTTGGGACGAAATATGCTCCCATTACGCTAGTGGTTTACAACAGGTCACCGAATTTCAAAAAATCTGGGATAAAGCAGAAATATACGTTGATGCCGAGCGCTTCGGTCGTGTTCAAAGTAAACTCCGCACCCAACGGTGCGATGCTCAAATATGGAATGATGCCTGTTTACTCTATTTTCAGCAATTCAGTAAAAAACCGATTCCATACGAACTTGATCGTCCGGTACACGATTTGAATTTTTTAATTCATAACGATATGAAAAGGTTTAAAAAAGGCAATTGAACGTTATAGTAATTATTCAAAAAACAAGAAAATGACAAGGAAATTATTTTTGACTTATACAATATTAATTGTTTCATCACAATTGGTTGCTCTGTCGGCACAGATGAAAAAAGCGCATAATCCGATCATTTTTGCCGATGTGCCGGATATGTCAATGGTCAGAGTGGGTGATACATATTATATGTCCAGCACTACCATGCACATGGTTCCCGGTGTACCCGTTATGAAATCAAATGATTTGATTAACTGGAAAATAGTAAGTTATGCTTCTGTAAATCTTGGTGACGTGGATGCTATGAACTTAAATAATGGAAAAAGTACTTATGGCAAAGGGTCGTGGGCAAGCTGTATCCGGTATCATAACGGAACTTTCTTTGTTTCTACTTTTGCACAAACCACTGGTAAAACGTATATTTATTCCACAAAAAATATTGAAAAAGGCCTGTGGAAAGAGATTTCATTTAAGCCTGCTTATCATGATCACAGCTTGTTTTTTGACGATGACGGACATGTTTATTTGATTTATGGAGCAGGAAAACTGCGAATTGTAGAGCTTAAGTTGGATTTATCAGGCGTAATTCCTGAAACCGATCATGTTCTGATCGAGAATGCAAGTGCTCCGGCCGGAACAAATATTGGATTAAGTGCCGAAGGTTCACAACTTTTTAAGGTAAAAGGCAAATACTACCTGTTTAATATTACCTGGCCAAAAGGAGGCATGCGTACGGTGGTAATACACAGGGCTGATAAAATTACCGGACCTTATGAAGGTCGTCTGGCTTTTCAGGATATGGGTATTGCTCAGGGAGGTTTAATTGATACTCCCAATGGTGAATGGTTCGCTTATTTGTTCCGTGATTATGGTGCTGTAGGGCGAATCCCCTATTTAATTCCTGTGAAATGGGAAGATGGCTGGCCGGTGCTGGGTGAAAATGGGAAAACACCCGAATCACTTGATCTTCCTGAAAATAAAGGTTTGATTCCGGGAATTGTAGCTTCCGATGAGTTTAGTCGGAAAAAAGGAGAAGCTGCTCTTCCCTTCGTTTGGCAATGGAATCATAATCCAGATAATAAATTCTGGTCCATTACTCAACGCAAAGGTTATCTGCGACTTACAACCGGAAGAACTGACACAACTTTGATGCTGGCCAGAAATACGTTAACACAACGTACAATTGGACCTGAATGTGTTGGGGCAACTTCCCTTGATATTTCACTTATGAAAGAGGGTGATTTTGCCGGTTTGTGTTTATTGCAAAAGGATTATGGTCAGGTTGGAGTGAAAGTTGAGAATGGAGATAAATCCATTGTAATGATGAATGCCG
>JAQTOL010000175.1 GCA_028748945.1 Paludibacter sp. | reverse complement strand
TGTCATGCTGAAAGGTTTTGAAATATAGGCATCGGCACCTGCCTCTATACCCTCGGTATTGTTTTCATCGGCAATGTAAGCTGTCAGTAAAATAACCGGGATATGACAGGTTGCAAAGTCATCTTTCAGCATTTTCGTTAGTTCGAACCCGTTCATTCCGGGCATCATTACATCGCAAATAATCAAATCCGGATCAGTCTCCAGACACATATTTATTCCTTTTGTCCCATCTTCAGCGGTAATAATTTCGAAATAAGGACTTAATTTTTCGTTCAAAAAATCGCGTATGTCATCATTATCATCAATTACAAGTACTTTGTATTTTCTACCGACAAACGGTTCGTTCGGTAATAAATTAAGCATTTCTGCATTCGTGTTTTGTTCAATAAACTCAGAAAGATTATAAACTTCCTTTTTATCTTCATTAAAAACAACGACTTGCTCGTTCAGAAAGTCATCTTTACTATAGATTTCGCTGTTTAACGAAAACTCAACAATAAATATTGAGCCGCCACCTTCATTTTCTCTAAAACGGACGTTGCCTTTATGCAAATTAGTAAATTCCTTTACTAACGACAAACCAACTCCTGTACCTGAAGAAGAAAAATTAATTTGCATAAACCGGCTGAACAACAAAGATTGTTTCTCCCTTGGAATACCAATTCCTGTATCACGTACAGATATTTTCAGCATCTGGGTTGCTTCATCTACTTCAGTAATCAACGATATTTTTCCGCCACGTGGAGTAAACTTGAAAGCGTTAGAAAGTAAATTAAACACGATCTTATCCACCTTACTTTGATCGAGATAAACCGGGATTGCGGTACGGGTAGGAAAAAACTTATATTCAATATTCATTTTTGAAGCCACATTGCTGAAACTGGTAAATATGTCCCGAGTAAATTCTACTGCATCTGTTAGTTGCAGGTTCAGTTTTTGCTTGTTGTTTTGAAGTTTACGGAACTCCATAAGTTGATCAATCAGACGTAACAAGTGGGCAGTATTCTTTTCCAAATCGTTAACTAAATGCTGCCAGGGCTCAGTCATTTTACTTTTTAAGTCAGTCAATGTATCCACACTTCCCTTAATTAATGTAAGTGGTGTTCTGAATTCATGACTAATATTAGTAAAAAAACGCAACTTATAATCTGTTAATTGTCGTTCAACTTTTATAGCATTGTTTAACCGGTAAAACTTCAAGATCAATCCATAAGCAAAATAGCCAATGATTCCAAGGAGTATTAAATAAAGAAAAATGGCAAAACCCGATTGCCAGACAGGTGGTTTGATTTCAATTTCGAGCGTTGTAACATTATTATCCCAAACGCCCTCACTATTAACACTTTTTACTTTAAAGATATAATTCCCGGGTGGTACATTCCTATAAGTTGCCACATTGAACGAACCGGAAAGATTCCAGCGTTTTTCATAGTTTTCAAGAATATACATGAATTGATTAGTCTTTGGATCCCTGAAATTCAGTGTTGTAAATTCAATATGGAAAACCTTATCGGCAGCTTTCAATACAGCTTTTTTAGCAAAAGTCACCGATTGGGTCAATGGTTCTTTATTTGTTCCAATTTTTGCTTCCTCATCGTAAATCAGGAAGTCAGTTAATACTACCTTATTTTTCTCTATTTGGTTTAACTGCAGATTATTGGGATTGAAGACATAAAATCCATACAGGCTACCCCAGAATAATCTACCGTCATTACTTGTCAGACAGGCTGCTTCCGAGAATATATTGGAAGAAAAATCATCCGAGAATTTATAATACTGAAATAAATTACTTTTAGGATTTAGTTTGTGTAAGCCGCTCTCGGTACTTATCCACAAATAGCCCTTTCTGTCTTCCTGAATAGCCATGATGTTGTCATTAGCTATGCTGTGTTGGTTTTTATATACTTTAAAAATACCATTCCCGTCGTGTGACTCACCAATAAATTTATTTAATCCGCCACCGGCTGTTGCCAACCAAATAGCCCCTTTTGAATCCTGAAAAATATACCGAACCTCTGGATTACTCAAACAGTTTCTACTATCCATGTTAAAAGTATAGTATTTATATGCTTTAGGGTTTTTAAGTAATGCGTCAGGGTTAAAGCGTAAAACACCATTTGAGGTACCAATCCAGAGATCCCCTTTACGGTCCATAAAAATGTATCGTGTAAATTTAACCCAGTCATCCTGATTAAAAAATGTCCGGAATCCATCTGTTCCCTGTGCAGACGTTCTGACACATACGCCACCACCAAATGTGGCTGCCCAAAGTCTTCCTTTTCGATCTTTTAAAAGTGAAAATACTGTATTATTACTCAAACTTCCGGGGTTTTGAGAATTTAAATAGTGTATTGCTTTTGAAATGTTTCCATTTTTCAATTCAATAATCCCGTTTCGTTTTGTGGCTAACCAAACAGAACCTGATCTGTCCTGAAACATACTGTAGACATTATATAAATTTTCAAATATGATCTTTTTTGTGCTTAAAGTTGAATCATATAAATAGAGATTACCGGCTTTCGTGGATACCCAAATATTATTATTTTTGTCCTCCATAAAAGCACGGATAATATTTGCATTTTTTATATCATTCTCCGGATCGGGATAAAGGATTTGCACATTCCGGTTAGCAAAAGAAAGTTTGTTAACTCCCATACTCTCGGTTCCAACCCAGATATTCTCATTTTTATCAAGAGCAATTGAAAGGAGATAATTTGAAGCTATCCCGTTAGAATGTTTATTATAGAGATAATGGATTAAATCGCCGGTTATCGTGTTATAACAAAATAAGCCATTACCGTAAGTAATAATCCATACATTTCCGTGTTTATCACCTTGAAATTGATATCTTTCTTCATCAATCAGTTGCAAAATTGAATGAGGGATTAGATTCAGTTTGGTTGCTTTGTTTGTTTTTGGATTAAACATCCAAACATTTCCGCTAAAATTATAAGTCCATACGTTTCCGTAAAGATCAGTCTGGAAATTAGCATTTCCGCTAATATTTTCACCAAAGAAATTTTCGCTGTTGATAAATTTGTGAGACAGGGTGTTATAAATATAAACACCTTTATTATAAGTGGATAAAAGTATAAAGTTCTTACCAAATGTGGATGTTTGTAATATCTTTGTTAAAGGCTGGAGGAATATGCATTTTTCGAATTTTCCGGTGACAAGATTGTAGACTTTTATTCTACCCATATCGGAGATAAAATAGACCTTCTTATTTAATTCATAAGCCTTTATATAGATAACACCTGTCTCCTCTCCTTCTCCGACAGCGGTAATTTCATTGCTTTTTATATTCACAATGCCCTTCCCTGTCATGATCCAGGTATTATTTTTACTGTCCTGAAAAATATCAAAAACTAAGTCTGAAGGAATTCGATTTTTACTTTGGGTAGAATTGAAAATTGTCGATGATATTTTATCTTTACTGAAGGATATCTTCACACATCCCGATAATGCACTTCCCAGCCAGATATTTTTCTGATGATCCTCGTAAAACAGATTATGTTTAACTAACTGATCCGCTTTATTATCAAAAATTGAAAGAAACTTTTCAATATAAGGATCATAGCAATGCATCATGTCACTGTAAGTCCGAATCCATATATGACCATAACTATCCTGATGAAGCTCTTTAATTTTTCCACTTGAAAGCGTTGCAATGTTTAATGAATCAGGCTTCAATTTTTTAATATTGACTCCATCGTATCGGTTCAAACCGTTTAGAGAACCTAACCAAAGAAATCCGGTTTTATCCTGAAGCATGCAACGTATGGTATTGTGAGACAATCCGTTGTTTGACGTGATATGTTCAATAGTTGGTTGATTTTCAGCATACATCGAATTGATGAACAGCATTCCAAAAAAAACAATCCAAATTTGTGATTTTAATCGCATTATTTTGTGTTATTTCGGTTAGATTTAATTTTCAGCAGACTGAAAAATTGCAACGCGAATATAATGGATTAAAAATGATTTTTGACTATACAAATTGATATTTATTTCAGTTTTAACCTCGTATAATGAGTTATAGTGAATTTAAAATTCACATTTTACTCTTTGAGGGATGAGTCTGAATTGGTTATTTGGATTATAGTTTAGAAATCTGTACATTTTTCCATTTCACACTAACTTGATATTTTGTTCTTTTGTATGTTTAAAAAGAAGTACTGACTTAAATCTTTACTTAAAGATTAACAAGCAGATAATGTCAAATTGATCCTACACCTTCTATATCTTAATTGATACATCTACTTCAACCAAAATATATTAAATGAAAAAAACTGTTGTTGTTCTACTTGGGCTTTTTTGTTTTTCGATTCAACTTCTAACTTCTAGTGATAAATTCATAGACCTGAAAGGTAAATGGAATTTTGCCATGGACGATAAAGATCAGGGAGTTTCCGAAAAATGGTTTGAACATAAATTAAACGATTCGATTTTTTTGCCCGGCTCCATGGTCGAAAATCTGAAAGGCTATGATATTACATTAAATACTAAATTCACCGCCAGTATATACGATAGTTCATGGTTTTTCAATCCGCGTATGGAAAAGTACCGTAAACTGGGCAACATAAAGATGCCTTTTTGGTTGACACAGTTGAAACACTATGTTGGTCTGGCATGGTATCAAAAAGATGTGGATATCCCTGCGGAATGGAATGGAAACCATGTATCGCTTTACCTGGAGCATCCTCATTTTATTACCCGTGTATGGATTGACAGCCTGGAAATAGGGACACAAAATTCCTTAACTGTTCCTCATGTATTTGATTTGACTGGAAAAGTAAAACCGGGAAAACACCGCATCACAGTTCGTATAGATAACCGTTTGACAAGTATGGATGTGGGAACTAATTCTCATAGTGTGACGGATCATACTCAGGGTAACTGGAATGGAATGGTAGGAAAATTACAATTGCAGGCCAGACCCCTACTTTATTTCGATGACATTCAGGTTTTTCCCGATTTAAAAACAAAAAGCGCCTTCGTAAAAATCAAATTGATAAATCAGAGAGGGATGCCGGCAACTGCTATGATCAAACTCTCGGCAATAAGTTTCAACTGTAAAATTGCACAAATTGTCAAACCTGTTGAGATACCGATATTTATATCTGGCAAAGATTCTGTGGTTACTATCAGTCTACCAATAGGTAATGAAATGCAAACCTGGGATGAGTTTGACCCGGCGTTGTATAAACTTACCGCAACTTTAAACTCTGAGAATCAGTCGGATGTAAAAGAAGTTGAATTTGGAATGCGCGAAATCACCATTCAGGGCAAGTATTTTTATATCAATGGTAACAAAACAGTACTTCGGGGAACCGTTGAAAATGCGGTATTCCCGTTGACCGGTTATCCGCCGATGGACGAACTTTCGTGGGAACGTGTTTTCCGGATTTGTAAGTCTTTCGGGTTAAACCACATGCGTTTTCATTCCTATTGTCCGCCCGAAGCTGCTTTTCAGGCTGCCGACCGTATAGGGTTATATCTCCAACCTGAAGGTCCGAGCTGGCCGAATCACAGCACACAGTTGGGACGCGGTTTACCAATAGATAAATACCTGATGGACGAGACCATACGTATGACGAAAGAATACGGGAACTATGCTTCATTTACGTTTTTAGCTTGCGGTAATGAACCTCGCGGAAATTGGGTGCAATGGGTCGGAAAATTCGTTGATTACTGGAAAGCGACCGATTCACGCCGACTTTACACGGGGGCTTCCGTTGGCCAGGGCTGGGCCTGGCAACCCAAGAGCCAATACCATGTAAAAGCAGGAGCACGTGGGTTAAACTGGAGCAATACAGAACCGGAAACTGTGTCGGATTTTCGTTCACGGATAGATACTATCAAACAACCTTATGTTTCCCATGAAACCGGTCAGTGGTGTGTTTTTCCAAACTTCGACGAAATAAAAAAATATACCGGCGTTACACGGGCCAAAAACTTTGAGCTTTTTAAAGAAGATCTGGCTGATCATGACATGGCAGACATGAGTCATGAATTTCTGATGGCATCCGGTCATTTACAGGCATTGTGTTATAAACATGAAATTGAAAGAACTTTGCGTACACCCGATTATGCCGGATTCCAGTTACTCTGCCTGAACGATTATCCGGGACAAGGAACCGCTTTGGTGGGTGTGCTCGATGCATTTTGGGATGAAAAGGGCTATATGACGGCACCTGCTTTCCGCCGGTTTTGTAATTCAACAGTTCCATTGGCACGTATTGAAAAATTTGTTTACCGGAATAATGAAACATTCGTTGCCAATATTGAAGTTGCACATTTCGGGAAAGCACCACTGGTACAGGCAAAAACGTTGTGGCGAATTCGGGATCAATTTGGGTTGGTGTTGAAAGAAGGTGTTTTATCGGTAAAAAATATTCCGGTTGGAAATAATTTTGATTTGGGTGAAGTTAAACTGGATTTATCCGAATACAAAGTTCCAAAAAAATTGAATCTTGAAATAGCCATTGATGGAACCGATTTTGTGAATGATTGGGATTTTTGGGTTTATCCGGTACTAAATCAGGACGTAAATACAAAAGGTATTTATATCACCGATAAGCTGGATGATCAAGCGATTACTGTTTTGAATGAAGGAGGTAAAGTCCTGATACTGGCAGCCGGAAAAATTCAGTATGGAAAGGATGTGGTTCAATATTACAGTCCTGTATTCTGGAATACTTCCTGGTTCAAAATGCGACCTCCACATCTCAGGCGGGACTATCATTCTTACTTTTCCTGGATCCTTTTCTATACCCGCAGGGTTAACGTTTGCAGATGTTGATGTATTGGATAATGGTGCCGATATAACACTCG
>JAQTOL010000174.1 GCA_028748945.1 Paludibacter sp. | reverse complement strand
GGTGAGGAAATCATACTGGCAGGATATTATAAGGTGAATTTTATCCCGGATGTCTTGTTGAAAGATATGGTCAACGAACCTTATGCTCATTTACAACCGGTGGATTTAGATGCTGGTTTGCCTGAAATTGCAGATGAAGAAAAATCGGATGTTCCTCTGGATCCCTTTCGTGTTTTTGATGAGCAGGCTTCTGAAATTAAGAATCTTATTTCTGAAATACAGGCTATAAGGCCAGTAGTTGTAAAAGAACCCGTAAAAGAAGATATACCACCAATTGCCAAAGGTATTGAACACGTTGAATTTATAACAGAAAAGGAAACGGTTATCCGGGAGCAGCCGAAAGCAGAAACGATAAGTGTGCCAAAACCCGAGCCAAAACCTGAACCTGTATCGAAGACAGTGTCAGCATCCGGTTTTGATTATGCACCCATTGCGAAAAAGAATCATAAGCAGCCCGGAAAAAAAAGGAACAATTGGTTTTGGATACTTGCTGTTGTAATTGTAATTATACTTATTAATGCCGGACTTTATTTATTTTATCCACCTGTAAACAAGTGGACAAATTCCACAGTAGTAACTTGTATACACTCTGTATCGGATATTAAAGATAAGGTTGTATCCTGGTTTACTGTTAATCCTAAACCAGCTTCTTATATTGAGACTGTTGTTATTCCAAAAGATTCAATGGATTCCGACTCCCTTAATGTGGAAAAACCGGTTGATAGTCTGCAAATTTTATTTGATACACCACGAATTTATCCTGAATTTATTGCCACGGTACGCATCAAAAGAGGCAGTCGACTGACACTTATTTCAAAAAAGTATTACGGCAACAAAGATTTTTGGGTATATATTTATGAAGCAAATGAAAAACATATTCCCAATCCGGATGATATACCTAAAGGAACTTTGATTCGTGTTCCCAAAATAGATCCAAGATTAATCGATGCATCTAATCCGAGATGTATCCGAAAAGCGCGTGAATTGCATGATTTGTATGTTAAATGACTTTTTTTGCCGCTTTTGAGAAATCTATTTCAGTAGCAATTATTAAAAAGTTCTGCATATCTTAACAGTTGCAGAACTTTTTTTAGTTCAAGAATGTATAAATTACAGCTAAAAAATAGCTATAAAAACCACTTGTACTTAATAATCTAAAGTGAGGTTAATAGATATTAAATCAGAGCTTTAACATATCAATTTACACTATATTTGCTAAACAAATAAACAGAACAACTAATAATAAATAATATGATTCAATCTGTTGATATTAGGGAACTTAATGAGCGCATTGAACGTCAAAGCTCTTTTGTAGATGCGTTAACCATGGGAATGGATAAAGTTATAGTCGGACAAAAACATCTTGTCGAGTCCTTGTTGATCGGTTTACTATCCGATGGCCATATTTTGCTGGAAGGTGTTCCTGGTCTGGCTAAGACATTAGCAATCAAAACAATGTCTGATTTAATTAAGGCCGATTTCAGCCGTATCCAGTTTACCCCAGACTTATTGCCGGCTGATGTGATTGGAACAATGATTTACAGTCAGAAGAAAGAAGAATTCAGCATTCGGAAAGGGCCTATTTTTGCTAATTTGGTATTAGCTGACGAAATTAACCGTGCACCGGCAAAAGTACAAAGTGCTTTGTTGGAAGCCATGCAGGAACGTCAGGTTACTATCGGACAAAATACGTATAAGTTAGATGAACCATTTTTGGTTTTGGCTACTCAAAATCCGATTGAACAAGAAGGAACCTATCCCCTTCCTGAAGCACAGGTCGACCGTTTTATGTTGAAAGTAATAATCAATTACCCGAACAAAGAGGAAGAGAAATTGATAATTCGTCAAAATTTGTTGAAAGACAAACCCACTGTATTGCCGATATTATCTCCGAAAGATATAGTTGATGCCCGAGATGTGGTTCGTCAGGTTTATATCGACGAAAAAATTGAACGTTATATAGTTGATATTGTTTTTGCAACCCGTTATCCTCAGGATTATGGTTTGGAAGCTTTGAAAGAGATGATTTCATTTGGTGCGTCTCCACGTGCATCCATCAATTTGGCTCTGGCAGCACGTGCATATGCATTTATCAAACGCAGAGGATATGTAATTCCTGAAGACGTACGCGCGGTTTGTTATGATGTAATGCGTCACCGTATTGGTTTAAGTTATGAAGCGGAAGCCAACAATATGACTTCTGACGAAATCATTACAGAAATACTCAACACAATTGAAGTGCCTTAATTAAAACATAAATTCATAATTATCCCGATAGCTAACGGGATCATAATTAATAATTGAACTTATGGAAACCAGTGAATTAATAAAGAAAGTACGGAAAATTGAGATTAAAACGCGTGGTTTGTCGAAAAATATTTTCGCAGGCGAATACCACTCTGCTTTTAAAGGGCGTGGTATGACCTTTGCCGAAGTACGCGAATATCAATACGGTGATGATATCCGGTCCGTTGACTGGAATGTCACTGCCCGCTTTGGTCATCCTTACATAAAGATATTTGAAGAGGAACGTGAATTGACCGTGGTACTTTTGATCGATGTATCGGGGAGTAGAGAGTTTGGAACTGTATCTCAACTAAAAAAAGATATTTTCACTGAAGTGGCTGCAACCCTGGCATTTTCTACCATACAAAATAACGATAAGATTGGTGTTATTTTCTTTTCCGATAAAATTGAAAAGTTTATCCCGCCTAAAAAAGGGAAAAAGCATGTTTTACATATAATCCGGGAATTGATCGATTTTGAACCTGAAAGTAATAAAACGGATATAGCCGGTGCCTTACGTTATTTCACTAATGCGATCAAGAAAAGTTCAACAGCTTTTATTATTTCCGATTTCATAGATGCAAATTTCGATAAAGACTTAACGATTGCTAACCGGAAACACGATATTGTAGCATTACAAGTGTACGATATTCGCGAAACCGAATTACCAGATGTCGGGCTTATTAAATTGAAAGATGCTGAGACCGGGCAACGGATTTGGGTTGACACTTCGGATAAACGTCTTCGTACTACGTATAAACACGGCTGGGGAGAAGGGCAATTGGCTCTGCAAAAAGCTTTCACCAAATCGGGAGTCGATTCGGTTTCTATGAGTACTTCGGAAGATTATGTACGTGCTTTGATGAAATTATTTAAAATGAGAGCTTAGATATTAATTTTCAATTTCCAATTCCATATTGTAAATTAAAATTTGAAAATAGAAATTCGTATGAGAAAATTTCTTTTGTTGCTACTACTTATTGTTAAACTTGCATATACGGACCTGTGGGCTCAGAAAATCACTGTGGTTGCTCGTCTTGATTCAACAGTTCTTTGGATAGGCGAACAGACTCGTCTGTCGTTCGAGGTCACACAGCAGCCAAATCAAAAAGTGAGTATGCCCATTTTTTCAGATACGATTGTCCGTACGCTGGAATTAATCGAACCCGTTAAGGTTGATACCGTAAAATCGAAAGAAGGACCTGTCCATGTTACTCATAGTTACATCGTTACTGCTTTCAAAGATACACTTCTTTATATTCCTCCTTTTCCATTTATTTCAAATGGCGATACGGTTTGGTCAAAATCTCTTTCACTCAAAGTTGTTCAACCGTTTAAAATAGATACGGCATCAAATAAAATAACGGATATAAAACCTGTATTCGCGCCTAAGTTTGACTGGATGGGTTTACTTAAAATTATTCTTATTATATTGCTGATTCATGCTATTCTGATAGCAGCATTTTTAATCTATCGGAAATATTATAAGAAGAAAACTGTAACCGATCCGAAAGAACAGGAAAAACTTTTACCTGCTTATGTGGTAGCTTTAAGTCATTTGGATAAAATTAAGGCAGAAAAGCCCTGGCAACAGGGACGTTCAAAAGAATATCATACTGAATTGACCGATGTTATTCGTGAATATATCGAACGGGTTTTTGATGTAAAAAGTATGGAAATGACTACAGATGAGATTTTGAGTCATCTTCAGGATCTGAAGAAAGAAGATAAATCAGCTTTTCTGGAGTTGAAACAAATATTGGTTTTAGCTGATTTAGTGAAATTTGCAAAATGGGATGCACTTCCTGAAGAACAGGAATTAAGTTTACGCAATGCATATTCATTTGTTAATAGTACCAAAATTGTAGATGAAATACTCCCGGAAGAACCTTCTAAGGATGATAAAAGCGAAATTTGAATGAAAATCCCACTAAGTATCAATTAGCTAATTTATTAAAACATTGTAATGACATTTCATAACCCTGAATATTTATTTTTATTATTACTGCTGATTCCTATCGTGTTTTGGTACGTGAGGGAAATGCATAAATCTGACGCGAGTTTACAAATATCTTCGCTTCAAAAACTGGCAGTATTTCCTAAGAGTAAAAAGATTAGACTTCGACATATACCTTTTGTTTTGCGTTCTTTAGCCATAGCCTTTATAATTATTGCTTTGGCCCGACCTCAGGCTTCCAATAGCTGGAGGACAGAGAATACGGAAGGTATTGATATCATGATGGCGCTGGATGTTTCCGGTACAATGCTTTCAAGAGATTTAAAACCGAATCGGTTGGATGCAGCCAAAGATGTGGCGGATGAGTTTATTTTGTCTCGACCCAACGATAATATTGGTTTGGTTGTTTTCGCCGGTGAAAGTTTCACACAATGTCCACTGACAACAGATCATGCAGTACTAATAAATTTGTTTAATGCTGTAAATTTTGGAATGATTGAGGATGGAACAGCTATTGGTTTAGGTTTAGCCAATGCTGTAAACCGAATAAAAGATAGTAATGCCAAGTCCAAAGTAATAATCTTATTGACTGATGGATCAAACAACCGTGGTGACATTGCACCCATTACAGCTGCTGAGATTGCAAAAACTTTTGGAATACGTGTATATACAATCGGTGTAGGTTCTTACGGTTTAGTTGAAATGCCTTTCATGACACCCATGGGAATACAATATCAGAAGCAAGAATCTCAGTTCGATGAAAAATCCTTACAAGATATAGCCAATATGACTGGTGGTAAGTATTTCCGGGCAACCGATACATCGAAACTGCGTGAGATTTATCAGTCAATTGATCAATTGGAAAAAACTAAAATCAGTGTCAGGGAATACAGTAAAAAAAGCGAGTTGTTCTATATATTCGGTTTAGTTGCCTTTTTATTTTTGGTGCTGGAACTTTTGTTGAGAAATACTTTGCTTAGAAAAATACCATAAACGCAGATTCTGAAAAAGCACTTGATCAGAAAATCATAAATTAGAAACACGAAACGACGATTTTTTAAATTTAAACTAACATTATGTTTCGATTTGCACATCCGGAATATTTATTTTTACTCCTTATAATACCAGTATTGATAGGTGTATTCATCTATACAAGCATCCTGAAACGAAGGAAAATCAAGCAATTTGGTAATCTTGATTTATTATCCGAATTGATGCCCAATGTTTCATTTATACGCCCGAAAGTAAAATTCTATTTACAGCTTACGGCCGTTATCATTCTTATAATTGTTATAGCACAACCTCAATTCGGGACAAAAGCAGAGAATGTGAAAAAGCAGGGGATTGAAGTCATAATCGCACTGGATGTTTCAAATTCGATGTTGGCTCAGGATGTCCAGCCAAGCAGATTGGAAAAAGCCAAACAACTTGTATCGCAATTGGTGGATGGTATGACTAATGATAAAATCGGTTTGATTGTTTTTGCCGGTGATGCTTATACTCAATTGCCTATAACAGTCGATTATGTTTCGGCAAAGATGTTTCTTTCGTCCATTTCACCTCAGTTGGTTCCACGTCAGGGGACAGCCATTGGAAGTGCTATAGATCTGGGAATAAAGTCTTTTGGACCGAAATCAAATGCAGGAAGAGCCATAATAGTAATTACCGATGGAGAAAATCATGAAGATGATGCGGTCGGAGCAGCTAAACTGGCAGCAGATAATGGTATTGTAGTTCACGTGTTTGGAATGGGTAAACCCGACGGAGCACCGATTCCTATTCCGGGTACCATGAGTTTCCTGAAAGATAAGGACGGAAATGTAGTCGTGTCAAAACTTAACGAAGAAATGTGTAAAAGCATTGCTGAGGCCGGAAATGGGCTGTATGTGCATGCTGATAACAGTAATACAGCTTTTCGGGCAATTAATAAAGAATTGGGCACTTTAGCCAAATCGGACATAAAAACGACTGTGTTTTCTGATTACAACGAACAGTTTCAATCATTTGCCATATTAGCTCTATTGATTCTATTAATCGATTTCTTTGTTTTTGAACGTAAAAATAAAGTTCTTAGCAGGTTCAAAATATTTGACCTGAAAGAGAAAGTCACAAACAAATGACAATGGTTGACATTGACATCCCTTTTGTGGGGTTTATAATTTACTATTTATACTTCAATGAATGAAAAAAATTAGTTATATATTGATGATGAGTTTGCTGACAATCTCTGTCTGGGCTCAAAAGGAAAGTGCTGATGTGCGGACAGGAAATAAATTGTATAATGCCGGCAAATATACCGAAGCGGAAATAGCATATCGTAAGGGACTGTTGAAAAATAATAAATCATTTGAAGCGAATTATAATCTGGGAAATGCTTTGTTTAGACAAAAAAAATATCCTGAAGCATTAGAACAATACAATAACTCGGTGGCACTGCAGCCCAAAGATAAAGAAAAACTGGCAGCTGCATTTCACAACATCGGGAATGCCTTATTATCAGATAAAAAAATTGAACAGAGTATTGAGGCCTATAAAAAATCATTAAAAATAACACCACAAGACAATGATACGCGTTATAATTTGGCATATGCACAAGCTTTGTTGAAAAAAC
>JAQTOL010000173.1 GCA_028748945.1 Paludibacter sp. | reverse complement strand
CCCTTAATTGTAAGATTCGATAAACAAAGATACTTGGTAGATGCCGAAACATTATACCACGGATAGAAACCCAGATAAAAACCTTCAGAACCGGTAATTTGCACTATTGGTTTGTATGAAAGCCCGACCATGGTATTGCTTGTGTTTGTCGTTTTATCTTCTAAAACAACAGCTCCGTTAAAATCGGGATTCTTTGAATACATCACGCGGTATTTTAAACCGCTGCCACCTGCTGCACCGGCATATAAGCCAATGGAGTCAACCGAAAAGCTTGTTCCTGTATTCGCTTTAACAGCAAATTGTATGTAACGGTCTGTATTTATATCAATCTCTCCTGCCGGCCATGTGTCAACTAAATTAGTTGTTGTGGCGCTTATGCTGTTGCGCTGAGTAGTTGTTCCTGTAATACCGGCAGGCCAGGTTGCTACTGTTGCATAGTTTTTTACATACATACCCGTCCACGTTTCATCAAGCGAAATTAGCGGACCGCTTACATTCGCAGCGGCATTTGTAGACAATGGAAAATTTGCACTTGCTTCAACACCTTCGGTCATGGACAAGGCATTTCCCTGTAACGGTATTTTTTTTGTTACCACGGAACCGTATGATATTGAAAGTGAGTCATTATAATTTTTGACTTCAGTCGGTTGAAAATGAACGTATACATCAGTGGCTGTAAGATTTCCACCGGAATAAGGTATTTCAATACTATTCGAAAAATTACCGTTCGAACTGAGCCCGACCAGAAATCCATCAGGTGAATTTACAGTTACATTTCCGGTTACAGGACTCAGGCTTAATCCGGAAATAGTCAATTTGCTACTTGAATAAGAAGAAATATAGCTATTCCCAAAATCAACAGCCGAAGGAGTAATAATCAGATTCGGAGATGCATTCAGATAATTTGTCAGTATATTCTGTTTAATCATTTCCTGAACAGCCAGTTGAGCATACAATGTTGCTCCAACCGGATTCAGATGTGTCTGGTCGGTTGTTACATAAATTGTTGAATATGCATTTGTAGCTCCAAGACTTTCAGCGTATACACGGGTTAAAGCAGTATGATCAACTACCGGAACAGCCAATTCTCTGCCGACAGCTTTCATTGCCCGTACATAATTCACTGTTGAGTCATCAGTTCCAAGATTATGTCTTCCTTTCAATGTAATAGTGTCGCCTGAAAAATAACAACGTATAATTGGAGTCACAAGAACCGGAGTTGCTCCCAAACGACGTGATTCGTTCACGTATTTTCGCAAATAATCCTGAAAATCAGACCAGGGTGCTGTGGCGATGCCTCCAGTAGTTGCAGGATCGGAAAGTCCGTTTAGTTTTTCGTCATTATGTGCAAACTGAATAAACACATAATCACCGGCTTTCAGTTTTGTTCTTACTCCGGCCCAAAGACTGTCGCTTCCGGTATAAAAACTCCGTGTACTTCTGCCGTTTCGTGCTGCATTCACAAAGCTGATATCACCGGTCAGAAAATTCCGGAACATCTGTCCCCAACCACGCTGATTCGGATAAACTGCAGGATCATAATCGGCCATAGTTGAATCGCCGATAAAATAGACGGTTGGAGTTGAACTTGTTGCACCTAACCAGAGTATACTGATTAAAAGTAGTGAAATGATTTTAGTAAGATTTCTTTTCATTTTAATATAAATATTCTTTGAAAAAGTATAGAATAATCAGCCCGGAAATAACTTCCGGGCCGATCTTTACACCAGATGAATAATCCAACCAGAAAAATTTACCTTGAAATTTGATATTTTGATTATCAATAGTCTGTTTTTAATAGTTTGCTTGTTACCACTCTACCGTCGGCATAAATTGACCGAACAATAACAACTCCTGTAAAGCCTTCCAGTGTATGGACTTTTTTACCATCAATTGTAAAGTAAGTCTGATCAATTAATTTCGAATGATTAACCGGATTATAAAGACCTGTTTTACTAAATTGAATAACATTTGAACCGGCACTCAACCCGCCCATTTCATTGGCGGAACGTACAGTATAAGAACCGCTTGTCACAGTTGAAGGGATGGAATAACTGTTTGTAGTTACAAATTCAACAAAAAGGCTATCTTTGAAAACTGCCCAACAAAGTACGTAGTTGTTATCAGCCCAGTTTATGGTGTTACCACTACCGGTAATTACTGGAACAGGAGCCTGATCGGTGAATAATTTTGGTTGCCATGCATCAGTACCTCCAAGAACATTTTCAACGGTATAAGTTGCTGCTTGTTCAGCAGTTAATACTGGATTCAATGTTACTGTTGTCGCATCTTTAGTGTAAGATGTACGACGGTTACTCAAATCCACCGCAGAACCGCCGCTTGTCATACTGTTGTATTCTGCAAAAACGGCCGGAACAACATTCATAGGATCTCCCCAACCGGAAGCAGCCGGTAACACATTCATAGTGGTATTTAAATATACTGCTTTTGGAGCATTGCTCCATGGACGACCAAGACGATAAGAATTATTGTTCGCCGGGAACCCATCGATGGTACAATTGTTGAACACATATCCCCAGTTAGAACTTGTAGCAGGAGCAGTTACCATATTACCGCTGCGATCTTCGAGATAAATCAGACATTCGTTGAAGAATACATCACCACCACCACAAATAAAATCAACAGTTCCGTGAATACTGCCACCTTCAAAATAAAGTCGTCCGCTTCCTGAATAATAAGTATCCTGATTACTCAGCAGATTTACATTTTTATAAATGTTTTTATTTCCCTGATCCCATAATGCAACTCCACGACCAAGCAATACGCCCGTACGGTAGTCCATTTTGTTCATCAATGAAATATCCTGCATATACATATTGTTGGCTGCTGAAGTGAATTGAATGGTAGCTGTTGAATTTATACTTTCTGTAATGGATTTGTTATAAAGTATAACACCTTCGCTGTTTTGACCTACAAAAGAAACATTCGGAAGTGAAATAGTAGTCATTTGATTTGCATCACCTGTAGCATTACCAATATTGTACTCACCGTCGGGGAAGAAAATGTAGAAACGGTTTCCTGAAGCAGATGCCACCTGTGCGGCATTTATTGCAGCTTTGAAATCACCATCAACACCAACAACAAAATCAAAAGATTTTTTTGACACAACCGGGCGATTCATTGTTGTAAATTTAAATTCAATTTTACCTGAAATTTTATTTCCACCCAGGTCAGAAACTTTATTCTCGTCTAGTGTAAATGTATACTCGGTATTATAATCCAGACCTGTATAAGCAAAAGTAAGTGTTTTACCCGAAACAGCCGGACTTAAAGATTTTGATCCGAGACTTGCCATAGCTCCGTTTTCAATCTTTACTTTTTCATCGAAGGTAAGTACTATTTTACCTGTTGTTGATGCTCCCGTGCCATTTGCCGCAGGGACAGAAGAAATCAGAACAGGTGCAACTCCATCATTCAAAACAGTAGTAGAACCGTAAACATATATTTCGGAAAGAGCCGTACCGTCATTCGTTGATGTTGTTCCAATAACTGCAGAGTTGTAGTCAGGAATCCAACGGATATACACTTTTGCTGCATGATTGGCATCCGCCGGAAGAGTTACAGTCTTTGGATACCAGACTTTTGCAGAAGTCATTTCGATAGAATCCAATTTCGTAAAGTTGGTTCCATCGAGTGAGTATTCAATCCTCTGAATCGAATATGCATTATAATTTAACAACATTGAGGAACTTACAGAAATATCGGTAAAATCAGTAGCATTAAAACTAATCTGATAATAATTCTTATTCGCAAGTGGTGACCAGTTAACAGCTGATGGTTTTCCTTCGTATCCGCCGGCCGCCATTTGAGATTTATCAAGCCAACCCTGCAGAGTTCCATCGGCATTTCTTAATATAAGAGTTGCTGCCTGATTGTCGCTGTTTGAATAGAAATCGGCTGAACGACTATTATTGCCGGCATAATAAAAGTCCCAACCTGCTATAAAGTCCACAGAACTGTAAACCGCTGAAATTTCTTTATCTGAAGTCATGCTAACTCCCAGTACAGCATTCGTTTCGCCGGTTGCCCAGTTATTGAACGTCATCAAAGGATTGTTATTTGCAGTTAAAGTAACGTTTGTACCGTCTTCATACATTTTTTTAGTATCAACAAGAGTAGGTGCCGGTGATACTGAAATCATATAATCTTTTGCACCACCCAGAACGTTCAATTTAAGTTCATAAGTATTAATTGGCGTAAATACAGCTTTCAAAGTAGTATTTGCAGCCATTTTTAAAGTAAATGGATTCTGAGTTGAAACAACTTCATCTGCTTCATTAGCCCAATGTGAGAAGTTGTAACCAAAGTTACGGGTTGCTGTTAATGTCACATCAGTACCTTCGTCAAACAGATTTCCACCCGGCACATTTCCAACACTTCCTGCACCTAAAGGAGAAACAGAAGTCGTGAATGTATAAGTAGTTACATTGGCCATAGTACCTTCCACTCTTCCTGATATTTTAACATCGGCAAGTCCGGCTTGTTTTGTATTTCCTAACGCATAGATATAAATTTGCAATGTGCATTCACCAACTGAAGAAGGAATACTGAGTGTACTTAAATCAATTGTTACAATACTACCACCGGCAGTATTGTTGTCGCGATTAGGTTTAATTGCAGTTTGAAGAGATGTCACTGTGCCATTTGCTGATTTCCAGGATACATCGATAGACCCTCCATCAGTACCATAACGCATACAAGAAAATGAAACAGAAGTTGGTGTAAAACTTAAACCTGATTTTGGTTTAATATTAAAGCTTATTAAATCAATATCGGTAGGTGAACCGGATTGAACCAAAGGCTGGAAACGCGTATATGTATTTCCATCAATTGTGCTCGCCCTGAAATCTTTAAAGGGAAGATTACTTCCGTTAGAGACATAATCCTGACTAAAATATCCTTCTGTTCCGGCAGTATAAGTCGCTACCTGACCGGCTGTTCCCAAATCGAACGGCCACAAAATATCGGTTGTGGTATTTACTGTTTGTGCACTGATACTCAGCGGTAACAAAAACAAAATTAATGTCCTTAAGACAAATGTAATTGATTTTTTCATAAATATTATATTTATAGATAAATACTATGTGCAAATAGATTAAGCATAGTAGGTACAAAACTAAAAATGTGTTTTTTTATGATTGAGAATTTTAGTATAAAATTTTCTTTCAAAAATGAAAATAAATTTAGTTTATTTGCAGGATTTCAGAAATTTAAGTTTATTCCTGACTTTTTGATTTTGAGTACAACATCCACTGTTGCAAAATATTTTGTAACAGTGGATGTGTAAAACCAGTTTTTTGTTTATTTTTTTGTTACTTTCTCTATTGAAGTCAGTCCGTTCGAATCGGTCAGGTGAATTATATAAACTCCGCTTGAAAGTTGGTTAAGTGAAAGAGTAGACTTTTGATTTGCATTAATAATTTCTTTTCCTAAAATGCTGAATATTTTAACATTGTGATACGTTTTATCAAAATAAATCATATCAACCGTTGGGTTAGGATAAATGTTTACGGTATTTGCAAAAGTGTTTTTTACGCCTGTAGCAATACCGAACCATCTTGGGTCACCTATCTTTGCAGTAATCAGAGCTGAACCGGTTGGTAATGTAAAGTCATAATTTGCAACATTGAGGAATCCGGGATCAACTTCCTGGTTTCCTGAATTTAGCGACCAGCCTGTAGAATTAAATAATGCTCCAGCGTCATAATCATATACTACATTATTTGTAAATTCGGCAGTAGTTACTGCTGCATTAATGGTTACATCAAGAGTACGTGTGCCTGTGGTTGATTTTACAAAGATATTATTTTGAACATATACTTTCCCAGAGCTAAAAGAAAATGGTTTTCTTGCTACCACAGTTACTGTATTATAGAAAGTATTGTTTTTAAATAAGTACGTTGCATTATTATCTCCACCTGCTGTTGTACCGTAATTTTGAATATACTCATTAGAAAAATCAGCAATTGTGGAGTTTGTCAATTCCAGGCTACCTGTTCCAAATTTTGTTTTGGTCACTTGGAAAAATGGATAAGCTGCAACTGAACCATTTCCTTTAATTATACAGTTGTTAACTTTAAGGCTTTCGCAGGTATCCTCAACACGATTAGCCCGGAGAAAACAGTTGCCATAGTTTATAACCGTGCAATTCTCAAATAAAATATTATTTACGATAAGTCCGGCAGATCCATTAAAATCAACCACATAAGATGCATAGGTTCCAGCAGCTGCTTTTGCACCATCTAAAACAACGTCTTGAACGGTGAGATTACCTGTTGAACTGGTACTAAATAAAAATCCTGCTCCACTGATAATCGCCATTTTGGGATGTTGAGCTTTAATGGTTATTGCTTTTGTCATCGTGATGTTTGCATCGATAACATAAGTTCCATCCATAAGAATGAGTACATCACCACTAGCTGCACTTGCATAAGCTGTGGTTAGAGTGGTTGAAGCTGGGTCAACTGTAATGTCTGCTGCCATTACGTTTAAGGATAATGCAAGGAATAGTCCTGCTAAAAAAGTAAATTTTGTTTTCATGATTTTTTGTTTTTAAAGTTAATAAAAATTTGTTTTTAGATTGATTTATAGATTTTCAGGATGTTTGATATGTCATGTTAATTTCAATATACCTGTATGTTCACTCCAGATGATAATTTGTCCGACCCAGTCATTGTTATATCTATGAAATGCCGTAATCTGAACAAGTAAGTTAAATATCGAGATTGAAATTAAAGAAAGAGCTCATGAACTGTATTATGACTGCAATATTACTGTTTCTATTTCTAATAATGGGTGGTTGAATTGATATATGATAGTAGACAATTTGCTTTATT
>JAQTOL010000172.1 GCA_028748945.1 Paludibacter sp. | reverse complement strand
GGATGGTCTAAAGGTTTTCCTAATTTCATTTCGTTCCCCGAAACAGGCAGGAATTCATTGATTGGTGCGATTCCTCTTTCAAGACATATTTTCCCAAACAATCCAGAAATAACTTCGTTCAAAGGTAGTTGCCGTATAAGAACCGAGGATGTTTCAAGATGAATACGTTCATGCTCTATGCCCATCAGAATTATCCAAAACGGGTCTTCCCATCTTATTGGAAGATTAAGTGGGGTTTTAAGGATAACGTCGGTGATAAGTTGTTTTGCTTTCACACGGTATTCTCGAACTTCAGGAACAGAAGGCCAGTTATAATTTTTCTCATTTAAATCATCCCAACTCATTTCGTCCACCCCAATGGCAAAAATGGATTCAAACTCGGGGTTAATCCGAATGTCGATAATTTTTGCCAGAAAAAGTTTGTTGATAAAAAAAACGGCCGTATGTCCTAAATAAAAAAGAAGCACATGACGCAACGGGTCACCACGATGGTAGAAAACTTCGTCCGATTTCAACTGAGTGTACAATTTTTCGTCAATAGCCCATGTCTTTTCAAAGTAGTTTAATATTTCCTTTCTTTTTTCTTCAGATTTTCCGCTACGTAAATCAATTGTTCTGGTCAATAAATCCTGCATTTTTAATTTATTTTTTTGTGTAAGTATATTTTATTCATATCGAAAGTACCGCTTTGGTCAACTTTTGTTTTGGTTTGTACAATCGAAGTTAAATATATGAAACCCATTTTTTCGTAAAGAGAAATGGCTGGGGTATTTTGATCCCAAACACGGATGAAAGCATCCGTAAATCTGTTTTTATCAACATTTTCAAAGAATTCTTGTAGAAGTCTTTTTCCAATACCTTTTCCCCGGGCATTTTCTTTTACCATTATTTCGGCAACATAAATACATTTCATGATGTTGAAATTTTTTGATATTTCAAGGGGCAAATCTTTATCTAAAATGAGTGGACAAAGCAAAACAGTTCCGATAATCTTTTCATTTTCAAATGCAATATGTGCATAACCTTCTTTCAGTATCAATTTAATATATTGATTAAGATTTTCTAAATCAATATATTGTTGCGATTGCCCTTCAGAGAATGCTTCTATGTACAAATAAATAATTTCATTTAGGTATTTGGAATCTGATGTTTGAATAATTTTCATTTGCTGATTTGAAAAAAAGAATGTTGCAAATTTAAACAATTAACGGATAACTTTCTGCAAAAGTTGAAAAAAACACCCATACAATTTCTAAATATGTATGGGTGTGAATTTTCAATGTAGAATTTTTAAATCAATTTCCTTATTGTGGTGTCCACACAATGGAGATATTGGAGAAACTGGTAACGGCTGTTGGTGATAAAGTTACAGCTGTCGGCCCCTTTGTAAAAGTAAATTCATGGTAATTTCTACTTCCATCAGCCAATTCCATACAAACCTTATAATCTCCGTTTGGAACCAGCACTTTACTGGTGTTTGTTCCATTCCAGGTAGCAGTTCGTGTAGTATGTCCTGATTGAGTAGCACCTGTTGTCGCATCAGTTACGTTTGAAGCTGAATTTGAATACCAGGTAGTTAAATCATTTTTCCGGGTGGCAGCTAAAACTAATAATGATTTTACAAAAGTACCTGAACTCGTTCTGATCCAGATAGCGACAATATTTTTGGGTTTATATCCACCACCAGCTGCACTGGTCAATGTCGATATTGTAAGTGTACCGGATGTATTTGAAGGAACTGCCGTTGTTGTAAATGTTACTTCGTTTCCATAAGCTGTACCGGCAGCATTTGTTGCGTAAGCCCTTGCAAAATAATTTGTTCCGGCAGTTAATGAGCTTAACGAGCTGGTATAACTGCCCATTCCCATACCACTTGAAATTTTAGAATTAGTGATTGTAGGTCCGGTTGTTGTACTCCAACATACGCCTCTATCCGTAACTGTAGCGCCACCATCCGACGTAATATTTCCTCCTAAAACAGCTGTTGTTTGTGTAATTGCATTTGCAGCTGTTGTCGAAACGGTTGCTAATGTTGTTGCTGCCAGAGTTGTGAATGTAATTTCGTTCCCATAAGCAGTCCCGGCAGCATTTGTGGCATAAGCACGTACGTAATATGTAGTTCCGTTCGATAATGAACTTAAATTACTTGTGAAGTTGCCACTTCCTGTCCCGCTTGAAATCTTTGTATTACTGATTGTAGGACCGGTTGAAGTGCTCCAGCAGATGCCTCTGTCAGTAACTGAAGATCCCCCATCAGAAGTGATATTTCCTCCCGAAGCAGCTGTTGTTTGCGTTACAGCACTTGCTGCCGTTGTTGAAATTGTAGCCAGTGCCGGTTGTAAAGTGGAAAATGTCACTTCGTTTCCATATGCTGTCCCGACTGAGTTAATAGCATAAGCACGTGCATAATAGGTAGTTCCGAGCGATAATGAAATTAAATTGCAACTAAAACTACCACTTCCGGTTCCATTCGTAATTTTTGAATTGCCGGTTGTCGGATTTGAAGACGTATTCCAACAAACTCCACGTTCAGTAACTGTAGAACCTCCATTTGACGTAATAGTGCCACCCAAAGTAGCTGAGGTTTGTGTTATTGCAGTAGCACCTACTGTTGTTAAGATTGCTAAAGTTGTTTGTCCGGTAACAAAAACAATTTCGTTTCCATAGGACGTACCTAATAAATTTGTAGCATAAGCACGTGCATAATAAGTAGTACCAGTTATCAAAGATGTTAAATTACACGAAAAGCTGCCGATACCAGTACCATTTGCAATCTTATTATTATTTATAGTAGGTAAAGTTGAAGTATTCCAACATATTCCGCGTTCGGTTACTATCGTTCCTCCATCTGAAGTTACATTTCCTCCCAATGTAGCTCCAGTCAGCGTTAAATTGGTTGCATCAATTGTTGTAAGAACCGGAAGTGATGGTTGTTGAGTTGTAAAAGTAACTTCATTTCCATATGTTGTACCCAGTGAGTTTATAACATAAGCTCTTGCATAGTAAGTCGTTCCAATAGTAAGTGAACTTAAGGTACAAGAAAATGAACCTGTTCCGCTTCCGTTTGCAATTTTGGTATTGTTTGTAGTTGGTAAAGTTGAAGTATTCCAACATACCCCACGTTCGGTTATAACACTTCCTCCATCTGAGCTTATATTTCCACCTAATGTAGCTCCTGTCAGTGTTATATTAGTTGCTGCGGTCGTTGTAATTGCTGGTAGTGACGCTTGTAGTGTAGAAAATGTTACTTCATTTCCATACGAAGTACCCAGCAAATTTATAGCATAAGATCTTGCATGATAAGTAGTCCCGGCAGTTAATGAACTTAAATCACAGGAAAAAATTCCAACTCCTGTTCCGTTTGAAACTTTATTATTGTTAATGTTTGGTGAAGTGGAAGTACTCCAACATATTCCTCTTTCAGTTACGACCATACCTCCATCAGATATAACATAACCACCCAAAGTTGCAGAAGTTTGATTAATATTTGTCGCATCAGTTGTTGTGAGCACCGCGAGTGTGGGAAGAACGGTAGTAAATGTTATTTCATTGCCATAAGCTGTTCCTACAGTATTTATTGCATAAGCCCGAACATAATATGTTTTTCCTAATTCCAATGAACTTATATCGGTGGTGAAACTCCCCGTTCCGTTACCGCAGACAATTTTGTTTGTACTTACGGTTGGTCCAACGGTTGTATTCCAACAAATGCCACGTTCGGTAACAGCCGATCCTCCGTCTGCAGTAACTTCACCTCCTAATGTTGCGGTTGTTTGTGTTATATTGATAGCTGCTGAAGTAGTTAATAACGGGACTGTAGGTTCAAAAGTTGTAAATGATTTTTCTTCACCATATGACGGACCTTCACTATTTATTGCATATGCCCGGACATAATAAGTCGTATTCTTGATTAGTCCGGTAATTATAACTGTAAAAGTAGCCGAATCACCTGTAATAGCAGCTTTGTTATCATTAATCTTAGGATATTCAGATGTACTCCAACAAATTCCCCTTGAAGTCACTTTCGCATTCCCATCCCATAAGACTTCACCACCGGAAGTAGCCGTTGTGGCAGATATATTACTTACATCTGCGGTTTTCACCAAAGCTACGCTCGTGTTGGTACATTCCGATAATAGAAAACCGGAAAATACAACGGTCATAATGGTAAGGTACTTATTTATATACTTCATTTTTTTAATTAGATATGAGTTAAATGCATTCGTTTAATTAGGAGTCCATTTGATTGAAATATTTGAAAAGCATGACATATTACCTGGACTTAGACTGGTTGCAATCGTATCTTTTGCAAAAGTAATCGTTTTAAAGGTACCTGTTCCATTTGTATCTGATAATTCAATGCAAAGTTTGTAATCTCCATTAGCCACTAAATTACCGGAAGTGTCTTTTCCGTTCCATGTACAGCTTCTTGTTTTATGACTCGATTGTGTTGCACCAGTTATAGCATCTGTTGCGTTTCCTGATGAATTTGACATAAAGTTAGTCAGGTCAAATTTTCGCTCGGCCGCATAAACCAGGAGCGTTTTTACAAATTTCCCGGAACTGGTTTCTATCCAGATTGCCAACACATTTCGTGGTGCATAAGGTCCTCCGGCAGAGCTGGTAAGTGTACTGACAGATAAAGTTCCGGGGGTCGTTTTACTGGAGTCAACAGGCGGATTTGTAGCAGTACAACTCATTAAAAACAAAATTATAATAAAGGAAATAACTAAAAATATTTTATTCGTTATCATAATATTAAAATCAAATTTGGATTTTACATGGTTTTTATGTGGTTATAACGGATAAATTTTTAAAAAGTTGTAATGATTACATTTAATGGTTTGATTTTAAGTTTAATTATTGTCAGGCAGTTAAAAATAAAAACATTCTAAATGGTTTTGATGTTTTGATATATTTTTCCATAAAAATATCTTCTTTTTGAATGTCTTTTTTGATTTTTCCAATTGAAACTTGCATATCACGTATTATTCTGTTTAGTTCGGGTTTGTTGGAATTAAGAAAATTCAAAATATTCTCTGCTGATTCAACATCCCGTCGTGCTGAAGAAAGCATATCCAATATTTCATTATCGGGCATTCTGGTGTTGTGAAATTTTCGGACTTTCAACCGAACATAATTGTTATAATTAGCCACACCTTTGTTAAACAAGCTGACAGCCCAATTAATTTTTTCATTTATAATGATTTGTTGATTATAGGCAATCTGATTTCGTATAAGTGAATTTGTAACACCATTTTGTTTAATCCTGAGATTTTCACGGATAGCTCTTTCTAAGGGATTTAAGCCCGAAAGAAGTTTAATTGAATCCATATAATTGAAGTCGGATGTGGTCTTTAACCTGGAAAAATCTCTTTTTTCAAATTCTTTGTTTGTGATTGGATTTGTGGAGAATTGCCAGATAGGATCAAAAGGCATATGTGTTTTAATAAATTCAGCGGGAGAAATAAGAAAATACTGGTCGTTAAACTCGTGTTTATATTTGCCTTTTTCCAAATGACCGGCAGCCCAGGTTGCATCAACTTCGTAAAACTTATTGTCTATTAAAACGGCATTCCATGCATGACCGTAGTTAGCTAATGTTTCTTTTTGATCGGTATAACCCGAAATCACAAATGAATTAATACCAACCGATTGGCAACAAGCATTAAAAAGCTCAGCGTAGTTTTGGCAAACACCCTGTCGTCTTTGAAGAACCTCATCGACAATTTCCTGCGTATTGATATAAGTCTTATGCGAATTCAACATACTCAAATCATAGCGGATATTATGTGAGATCCAATAATAAATGGCACGAGCTTTATCTTGCGGTGATGTGAGGTTCTGAGTTAAGTAATGTGCAATGGAGCCGACTGTTTTCAAATTGGCAGGAACCGTGCCGGATTGCTTGTCAATTTTAGAATAATCGGCACTAAGACCAATGTCAATATGCATAAGAAGGGCTAAAAATAGAATATATTTTTTCATTGGAATTTTTTATTTTCAAAAATTAGAACGGTAAAGATAAAAAAATAGCATATTCTACTCAAATTATTAAGTATAAATATGCTATATTTAAGTTGCAGTGTTATTTTAATCGGGAAATTCCATCAAATATGCTTTTATAAATGCATCAATATCACCATCCATAACAGCCTGAACATTAGAAGTCTGGTAATTTGTCCGGTGATCTTTCACACGACGGTCATCGAAAACATAACTCCGAATCTGAGATCCCCACTCAATTTTCTTTTTCCCGGCTTCCACTTTGGCTGTTTCCACACGGCGTTTCTCGAGTTCCAATTCATACAGTTGCGATTTCAGTAACCGAATGGCGTTGTCTTTATTTCCAAATTGCGAACGGCTTTCGGTATTTTCAATCACAATTTCGTCCATCAATCCAGTAACAGGATTTTTGAATTTATAATGACAACGAACTCCTGTTTCCACCTTGTTCACATTTTGTCCACCGGCACCACTAGACCGGAATGTATCCCAGGTCAGGTTGGCAGGATTTAGTTCTATCTCAATAGTATCATCCACCAGCGGAACAACATAAACAGAACAAAAGGAAGTCATACGTTTGCCTTGTGCATTGAAAGGAGAAACACGCACCAGACGGTGAACGCCGTTTTCACTTTTCAAATAGCCATAAGCCATTTCACCTTCTATCTGCATGGTAACGGTTTTAATACCGGCTTCCTCACCATCTTGTATGTTGGTAATTTCGCTCTTGTAACCCTGACGTTCGCACCAACGTTGGTACATACGAAAAAGCATCGATGCCCAGTCCTGTGCTTCGGTACCACCGGCACCACCCACAATTTTGATAACTGCTCCCAGTTTATCTTCTTCGTG
>JAQTOL010000171.1 GCA_028748945.1 Paludibacter sp. | reverse complement strand
AATGGTTAAGTTTGTGTTTGCAGTAAAGATACAAAGAAAGAAAGGAAGGATTCGAAAATATATTCATGTAGAAACTTTGACCGAACTGCAAAAAAACAATTTCAGGTAAAATCCACTGACTTCTAGTGACTTAATGAGATGTTTGGATAATATCAAATGGGAGAAAGCTTCAGATAATTTAAGATTAACTCTATCGAATTATCAATACCCAATTTTCCTGAATCGATTGAAATGTCATAATTCCGGGCATCAACCCATTCTTTTCCTGTAAAAGCTTTACAATAGGCAGCTCTTACTTTGTCACTCTTTTCAATCATTTTTTCGGCTTCTCCGTACGTTATATTATACAATTTCTGAATCCGTTCGTTTCTGAATTCAGTGTTGGCATGCATAAATATACTGATATGATTTGGATGTTGACGAAGAACATCAAAGCCGCAACGACCGATTATTACTGCAGGACCATCTTTGGCTATATGCTTTATTATTTCCGATTCCACAGCAAACAATTCATCATCACTAAACTCAAGTATGGGCGAGACGGGAACTATATAAAGACCCTGAGTCCGAGGGATTGTTTTTCGTAATGATTGCCAGAAAGTGAGTAATTTCTCCTCACGCGATTCTAAATTGTCTTCCAGTGTCGAAAGTTGATGGGCTGCTTTGCTGATAATTTCACGGTCGGCAAAAAACATATTCAGTTTGCCGGCAAGTTGTTGGCCAATATAAGCACCTCCACTACCTAACTGGCGGCTGATTGTAATTACAAATGATTTTTCCATTTTAGTACCTCCTATTTTTAAAATGCAATTCTATCCTGTAATTGATAATTATATAACAGTTTGGTCTATGGAATTGTTGATAAAAAAGAGATACATTATTCTGGAAACTGTGAAATGATTAACAACTCGATTTTTACTCGTGCTTTCTGCTTTATTTTAAAATACCGGTATTAAAAGCTTCAATCACCTTCCACACCTTTTCTTTAATTTCATCTGAGGTAGGGTTTAATTCTTCGGTTGTAAATGTGCCGTGTTCAATGTCAATGCGTTCGAAAACCATTTCATAAAGAGCAAAAATAATTTCGAGACTTAGCTGCCCTCGGGGCTCGAGTTGCGGTTTGATTTCTTCTTTGATTGAGAGGGTTTTCAACCGGTATTCGTCGGCAACAATATACAATTCATGTATCATTTCGCGGAAACCGGTTGTGATTTCAGAGCCATTGGCCATAGCGAGCAATTTCTTCCGGTCCAGATGATATTTCTCCATTAAATCGTCGGGAAAATAATTCAGGTTGTGTGTATGGTCTTTTACAAAATCACGGATAATGTGAACCAGATAACTAAAAATAGCACAGGGTGATGAAACCCGTTTTACATCGTAAGCAGGGGAAATATAGATGCCGTCCTGTTTGGTGAGGCCGCATAAATGAACAAATATGGAGGCGGGAGCTACCGATGCACCGGCTGCATAATCAAGGAAAGCCTGCAAAGTCGGGAATCCATCGTTGTAAATATCGTATATCATCGATTTGGCAAACGCTTCGAGCGGCCAGGCTGGAATGCAGAATTTTTTGATTGTTTCCAATAATTCGGATTGCTCCGGATGTTGTTGGGATGCATTCAGGATGGTGCCGATCCATTCGTTTACTTCGGCCTCAAAACGAACTTTTTCTTCATCCGAAATTGAATGGTGCTCCGATTTATAATTATCAATCAAGTCGTCGATTGCCCGCATAAACTTATAACAGGTTTTTGCCGCCTGATATTTTTCCCGTTCCCAGAAATGAGCGGCAATCAATATATTCGGATGATCTACGATTTTCTCAAAATCGATGGAATGAAAGATATCAGAATAAAGGTTGGTATTTAATTCATAATTCATAATTCATGATTCATAATGACTGATTCATATTTATTATACGACTTTATTTTTTTGTAAGTATTCACAATTCATAATTATGCATTATAAATTATGAATTATGAATTATTCATTGAGAATTATTTATTGAGAATTATTCTTTCACTGGTCAGTTTTGCTCCAAGAAGTACCAATGGAACTCCGTTCCCCGGATGCGTACTTCCTCCTGTGAAATACAGGTTTTTGTACTTGTCATGCCGGTTGTGCGGTCGAAAATATCCCATTTGAAAAATAGTATGACTCAAACTTCCGAAAACAGAACCATTGGTAACATTGCAGGAACTTTCCCAGGTTTTAGGCAGATAACAAACTTCAAATTTGATATGGTCTTCAATATCCTCCAGCCCGGCCTCTTTTAAACGCTCAATGACTCCTTTACGCGCGGTTTGTTTCAGTTTTTGCCAGTCTTGATCGTAATTCTTATCGAGCTGCGGTGCCGGTACGATGATCGAAAGAGTATCTTCATTTTCGGGTGCAGCGGACTTGTCCGTACGAACAGGTGCATGTATGTAAAAACTGGGATTCTCAGACAATGATTTTTCATCGAAAATCTTCTCCATCCCTTCTTTATAAGGATCGTTCAGAAATATACTGTGATGTTCCAGTTGCGGGTAGACTTTATCCATTCCCCAGTGAAAGACAATAGCCGAACAGGAGTATTCCCGGTTTATTAATCCTTTTGCCCTGTTCTTATCCGGCAGAAGCTCATTATAAATATAAGGTAAATCGGCATTGGCAATGACCAAATCAGCTTTAATGGTTTTGCCGTTTTCAAGCAGTATCCCTTCTGCCTTTTTCCCATTTATTATGATCCTTTTAACCGGTTTTTTGTATTTAATACGGACACCCAGTTCGGATGCTTTTGAGAGTAATTTTTCAACAACTCCGTGCATGCCACCCCTGGGAAATAAAGCTCCTTCCATAATTTCAGCGGCGGGAAGCATCGAAAAGAAGGCTGGTTGCTTATAGGGATTCTGCCCGACATAGATGTTCTGAAATGTAAATGCCATTTGAAGATGCGGATCCTTGAAAAACCGCTTGATATAAGTGGTGTGTTTAATCCATGTTTTCAATTTGATCAATAACCATATACTTTTCAGATTGATAAACCGGAATAAATGATAGAAATTTTTACCCAGCAAACCGTTAATGGCCAGGTTGAAGAAACCGTAACCTTCTTTTATATAACGGTTGTATTGCTCAAAACTACCGGGTTCTATGGTTTCAAGTTGTGACTTCATACTTTCAGTATCGCGTGAAAACCTGAAATCCGACCCGTTGCTAAAGAATAATTTATAAACAGGTTCAAGCGAAGTTGTCTGCAGATCTTTATCCATATCGAGTCCCAGAGCAGAGAATACCTTTCGGTAAAGTGATGGCATTAACAAGATGGTAGCCCCCAGGTCGAAGCGGTGTCCATCCTGAACCATTTGCCCGCAGCGCCCACCAGGACCTGCATTTTTTTCATATATTTCAATGTCATATCCTTGTCGGGCCAGAAAAACAGCAGTTGCCAATCCTCCTACACCGGCACCGATTATCACCGCCTTTTTGGATTTGTCCATAAAAAAGATATTGTTGAGTTGTAAAAGATACTTCCTGTAATTTTCGGGAGTTTAACTCTCTCGTGCAAATGTATTTTTTATCAAATTATTGCAAAGATACAAAGAAAGATGGAATGTGAAAGCAGGAGGGGAGTGGAATTGATTTTTTTTTATGATTGGCAGATGCAGCAATAACCCTGGTTTGGGATAGGGAGTTGTAATTAGGAATATATCTGCTATTTGTATCTAAAAAGATTATTGTTTTTTTATGCTTATCTCTGGCATGGATTCCTTTCATGATTAAATGAATATTACATGCCGGCTAAAGAATGTTGTCACTGAAGAATACTGCTGTAGCTTTTTCGGTAACATGCTTGCGACTGAGCAACTGTTTAAACCGGTACATTGGTTTCCGTATCGTTCACTTTGACCAGTACTGGTCAAACATATTGACCAAACCATGTCAAGCACTTTGACCAGTACTGGTCAAAGTGCTTGTGATTAGTTATTGTGGCCCCGATGGATTAGCCTGAGTTTGTTGTTAGAAGGAGTTACATGCACTCACGATAATTACCGAAGTGCTTGGTATGCATTCTACAAATGTTGTGGTCGCAAATTTTTAGGAAACGGTAAGGTGGAAAATAATGAGCATAATCATGAAAAGCATCATATAAATATTGATGCTGACAAATGATTTTCTGAAATTCAGTTCCGCAACTTTTCCAAATGAAAGTTTTGTGAAAATACCAATGAATGCCAGATTCAATGCGAAAATTAAAAGAAAAAACGGCAATGAAATATTGACCAGAAATAAAGGTACAATGATGGATGAAAAAGATGTGGCAATCACCCATGCGTAAATAACAAATTTAAGATTCTGCGGATGAATAGCCTGATTAATGGTCTTGAAACCCGCATCTTCATATTCTTTCCCGTATTTGAGCATCAATAACCAAAAATGAGGTATTTGCCAGATAAACATGAAAAAGGCAATGAAAATAATCGTGCTTTCGAAAACATAACCGCCACCTGCTGTCCAACCCATTAAAGCCGGAATGGCACCTACCATGGAACCCGGAACTACTGCAAAGGGTGTCACGCGTTTAAGATAGGTATATATCACATTATACCACACGAGATTCACCAAACCCAACAGAGTGGTTATTTCGCCAAAAGCAGTGTATAAAATTACTTCGCCTGCTATGCAAAACAAACTGGATACTATTATGGCATTGATAAGCGAAATTTTACCGGTAGGAATCGGACGATGCATGGTTCTCGGCATTTTTGCATCGAACTTGCTTTCCTGACATTCATTTAAAGCACTCGCACCACTGGATAAGAAAAAAACACCTAAAAATAAGTAGATGATTTGAAAATCAAAATGTCCTGTATAAACAATATAGCCGGTTATGGCCGTAAAAGTAACTGCAATTGAAACCTTGTATTTTATCAGTGCTAAAACTATTTGTAAGTATTTCTTCATTATTTTAGTGTTTTCAGATATTCATTGATAAGCTCAATATCCTTATCATTAATAACTCCTTTATATGACTTCATGACACCCTGCGGATAACCGTCTGCAATATCTTTGTTCGGATCCAGAATGGAAGACTGAATGTACAGACTATCAACCGTAACTTTGCGTTTTACTCCATTCGACATTACTTCAACAGTAGAACCATATAAGCCTTTTAAACTTGGTCCGACAAGTTTTGTTCCATCTAAAGAATGGCAAGCTGTACAGCCGTTTTTTTCAATCACTTTAAAACCTAAGGCATTATCAACTTTCTTCACGGATAAAGTAGATAACCATGTATTATAATCATCATCGCTTACGATTCTCACTACAGCCGACATATAGGAATGACTCACACCGCAATATGCTGAACAAAGTAAGTCATAATCACCAAGTTCTCCCGGGATAAACCATGAATAGTTTGTTTGTCCGGGTACTACATCTTCTTTGACGCGAAAGGCAGGTATAAAAAATCCATGTATAACATCTTTTGATACTAGGTCTAATTTCACTGCTTTATTAATTGGTAATACAAGTGTATCGGATAGTTTATTCCCCGGATATTGAAATTCCCATTTCCACATTTTTGCCAATACAGTTACATGCATGGCATCTTTAGGAACCTGACGCATGGGAAAAAATCCTTCCCAACCGATATAAAACATATAAAGAACCAGTAATATAGGTACTGTTGTCCAGGTAATTTCAAGTAAAATATTATCTTTTACTTGTGTGGCTTTAGGATGTTTCTTTCTATTGTATTTTATTACAAAAAAAATCATAAGCCCGGTGAAAGCCACCAGGAAAAATAAGGAAAAACCCCCGATGATAAGAGTAGCTTTATCTACACCGTGAACAAAATTTGATGCGTTACTGAACATAACTTTTTTATTTTCAATTTTAGAAGAATCAAGAATCAAGAACCAAAACAATCAAACATTTAGCTAATTTACAAGTTAATTAAATAACCAACGGAATGAAGTGACGTCCCGTTTACGGGATCAACCAAATACCTAATTATCTAATTAACTATTTGCCCAATTAACTAATTAACCAATTACCTGTATGCATAATCGATAAAAGTAATGAGTACTATTACAGCATAAAGCACAAAAATCATTGCTACCAATATGCGTAACAATACACTTTCGTATTTTAGATGCATGAAATAGATCAATATCAAAGAGCCCTTTATTCCTGCTATTAAAAGTGCAACCGTTACGCTAAAAGCACCTAGGTGAAGCGAGGCTACGAAGATAGTAAGGAATGTCAGAAACATAAGTGCTATAACAACTTTAGCAAGTACTTTGTATTCGGTGATATGTGAAACGTTGTTTGCCATTTTTATTCAGTTGAGTTATGTGATTAAATATAATAAAGGGAAAAGGAAAATCCAGATTAAATCCACCAAATGCCAGTAAAGTGCTCCATTTTCTAGATTTACATATTTTTTTGAATGAAGAGTTCCATGTTTGATCTTAACAAAACACATGGTAAGTAGCACCATACCAACTATAATATGTAGAGCATGTAATCCGGTCATGAAAAAGTATAAACTGAAAAACATCAGGTCACCTCTTCCCAGGTGTGGCATTAAAGGGGAACCGGGATATAAGCCATGTTCAAATTTCATACTCCATTCAATATATTTATTGAAAAGAAAAACAGTAGCCATTAATAACGTAACAGCTAAGAGTCGCATGGCTAATTTTT
This sequence comes from Paludibacter sp., assembly GCA_028748945.1. Taxonomy (GTDB): domain Bacteria; phylum Bacteroidota; class Bacteroidia; order Bacteroidales; family Paludibacteraceae; genus Paludibacter. The sequence goes on along the minus strand of JAQTOL010000171.1, from coordinate 180 downwards.
TGTTACCCTTTTGAATGGCGGTTAATGCCATTGCAACAGTCATACTGCTAAATAAAAGTGCAATGGTATTTATAGCTCCAATTGTAACACTCAACTCTAAACTGCCTTCGTGAAAGTTGAGTGGATATCTGGCCCTGAAAACTGTATAGACCAGAAATAATCCGCCAAACAAAAGCAATT
>JAQTOL010000170.1 GCA_028748945.1 Paludibacter sp. | reverse complement strand
GGCGACAAAAGTCTCGGTTTTAGAATTTGGAGCCACATTTTTCTCCTGACGGTAGCCTTCCTGCAATATATTATCAACTTCTGTAGCAATATATTGTCCACGCACAACATAGTTCGGAATTTCGGCCGTACGAATCGGACGCAAAGCCTGCAGGACTTTCACCGTTTCGTTACGAATGGATTCGGAATCGAAAATGGAAGGTGGTTCCATGGCGATGATGGCCAGCACCTGCATTAAATGATTCTGAATCATGTCGCGCATGGCACCCGATGTGTCATAATATCCTCCACGGTTTTCAACTCCAATTCTTTCGGCAGCAGTAATTTCTATCCGGTCAACATATTTACGGTTCCATATCGGCTCGAAAAATCCATTGGAGAAACGCGTTACCATGATATTCTGAACGGTTTCTTTTCCTAAGTAATGGTCAATACGATAAATTTGATCTTCATTAAAACCCGTACGCAGTTTATTGTCTAAATCAATAGCCGTTTCCAGACTATATCCGAAAGGTTTTTCCACAATAATCCGTTTCCAGCCATCTTCTTCCGTATTTAATCCGTAAGTAACCAAATGAGCAGCCACCACTTCGTATAAAAAAGGAGGAATGGAGAAATAATAAATAATATTCTTAGGTACCTCCAAACTGACTGAAAGATGTTCGATATAGTTTTTTAAAGCTTCAAAATCTTCTTCATTTTGATTATTTATTTTGATATAATACAATCGTTGTAAAAAAGCCTGTAATTTATCTGATTCGGCAACAGATGCTGCCTTTGCATATTGAAGTAACGATTCATTTACTTCAGCGCGATTGGTTGCCTCGTCTTTTTCCTGACTACCGGCACCTATCAATATAAAGTTTTCGGGGAGTAAATCGTCGAGATATAATTGAAAAATAGCCGGTAACAACTTCCGTTTAGACAAATCACCATTCGACCCGAAAATGACAAGCATTTGGTTTTCAATCACATTTTTCCGGGGCATTTTTTTTATTTTTTCTTCCATTATTAATTCAAATTATACGAACTACATAATAAACATCTCAGTGGGCAAATCGTTCAGTTTTACCTGAACAGAACACGATGGAACAACCTTTTTAAAACCATTTTTTTCGTCTAAAATACCACAACATTATCAGTGTTGTCATCACCATCACCCCCCACATGATAAAATAGCCATGTTTCCAATGGAGTTCCGGTAAATTTTCGAAATTCGTGCCGTAAACACCCACAATAAAAGTGAGTGGGATAAAAATAACTGAAAAAACGGTAAGTACCCGCATGATTTCATTCAACTTGGTACTCATGGACGAATGATATATATTGAGCTGGTCGTACAAAATTTCACGATAACTATCGGAGAGTTCCGAAGCTTCATTAATATTGTCCTGCAATTCTTTAAAGTGAATTCGATTGTCATCCTGAATAAACTCCGATTGCAATTTGGCCAGATTTATAATCATTTCTTTAGCCGGTTTGATATTTTTACGTAAAAAATTCAGTTCCCGTTTCAGAGAATTTATATTATCCAACAATTTCTTGTCAGGATCATTTGTTATATCTTCTTCCAATCCTTCAATTTTTTCACCAAGTATCCCGATGATATAAATATAATTGTCTACAACAACATCCAAAAGGGCAAATGCGAGGTAATCGGAGCCGGATGTACGAATTTTATTTTTATGTTTGCGGATCCGTTCCCGTATTGGTTCGAACGCATCACCCGGTTGCTCCTGAAACGAAATAAGTGTATTATCCGTAATGATTAAACTCAAATTTTCAATGGCCAGATTATCTTCATTTTCGACATATTGCAACATCTTAATGGTAACAAAAATTCCGGTTTCAAACTCTTGTACTTTGGGTCGAATGGATGGATTCATTACATCCGATAAAATATTATTTTCAATTTTATATATGCTGGAAACATCCTGCATTAATTCGGCATTATCAAGTCCATCGATATTGAGCCAACTCAGCTTCTTTGATTTTTTTAATTCCAGAAGTTCATTGGGTGATTTAATTTCCAACTCCCGCACATCTTCCAGATCGAAATCCATGGTGCGTAACAGTATTTTTTCAGTTTTCTTCTGGCCTCTGAAAACCAGAGCATAAGGGGACAACCCGATATGTTCTTTCTTATTCTTTATTAATCTGGACATAACGCAATTAATTTACAATCGTGTATTGCAAAGATAGCTTTTTTATCTGTTTGATAATAAAAAAGCGAATGGAGAAATAAATAAGATATTGGATTAGTCTTTGATTTCCTTTAAAGTCTGAATGAGTGAGCAGATTAAAAATAAAAGAGGATGCCCACTTTTTTAATGGACACCCTCCCTTGACAGAAAGTTTGTAAACAAGATGATAAATTACTGTCAAGAATTCTTATTCGTATGGTATGAACCTGTTATTTAATTTGATGTTTTGCTGTCGGTCCAGTAAACAATAGTCCGTGTTTCAGTCGAACTGGTCGTCTGACTTCCTGGATACTGATAGCTATATGTTCTGCTTGTCCAGTTTCCCTGTGCATCATAAACATAGTCGCTATAATCCTGTACACCTTCTCCATCCACTTTTTTTATCAGATTTTTATGATCGTTATATGTGAAAGTTTGAGTGCTGGTAGTTGTTTGAGTTCCATAAACATCAATATAATTTACAGACTCTAACAGCAAAAATTCATCGTCCGCTTTATATTTATAAATTCTGGAGTTGGTGTATTCTGGTCCATGAAAACCCTCGGTATAAGTCAGAAACATGCCGTTATCAGCGTAAGTAATATCTTTGGCAAAACTCCAGTCAGTTGTAGAACCAGCCGGATATTTACCACTGAATTTTACAATGGCTGTGTCTTTCGTTACTCCCACTGCACTCTGAGAGGTTGAAATAATAAGCAGATTGTCACCATTGAAGACGTAATCTGTACGTCCCCATTCAGAAATCTGAGCTTTCAAATTAGGTGTTAAACCCGTTTCGTACATATGCATTACAGAACCTGGAATATATTTTCCATGAGTATCATATTCAAAATTTTGCGTAGAAGTTGCATTTCCGCTCGTGGGGTTAATATTTACCGTTACAATTGTTGAAAGCTGGCCGTTAGCAGTATAGGTATATGTAGCAACAGAGCTGTAAACGCCATCAGTATTTGTAATGCTTGTTATAAAACCGGTTTCATTGAATTGAGTTGTACGTGAACCGTTATCTGTTGTCAGTGTTTTTACCTTTCCTTTTAATTGCAGTCGGGTTAGTGCATTTCGTTCCCAATAATTAGTAATACTATTGTCAATATTGGTGGAAGGGTCACATGAACTGAGTAAAAATCCAAGAAAAATAAAGCCGGCAATAAAAATGGTTGATTTCATAAATTTGAAATTTTAGAAGTAAAGTATTTGGGGATTTTAAAAATCATATTTTTCAAATTATTTCAAGCCTGTGTTCATCAGAATGAATCCTGAACAGAGTATTGTCAGAAGTCTTTGCAAAAGTAAGTATGTATGAACCGCTGGTTATATGCAATAAGTAAAATATTCTGTGCAAAAAGTAAATTATCGTTGCAAAATTCCATTATTTCTCTTATTTTTGTCATAAAATCATCTGTATATGATAAAATCCATTTTACTGCTTACACCAATTTATGTTACTCTTTTTTGGTCAATAGTACTAAATACAGATGCCCGTAAATACGATACTCCACGTTTATTCCTCGGGAAGTTTATGCTTTTCGCTCTCATCGTTTACATTTCTCATTTTTTGTTTTTTTTGCCATATCCTGACTGGTATGCGATAATTGATCCGTTTTATCAGTATGCTTCTCTGTTGGTTTACCCCTTGTATCACATCTATTTCCGATTACTTACTGTTGATGATAAATTTACATTCAAAGTTCATGCTCCATATTTAATAGCACCCACCATATTGTTTCTCATTTATTCTTTTGGTGCATTCTTTACAAACTTTGCTGACTATAAATTATGGATATTTGATCGGGCTGCTACTTCAAACCACTTCGTAATACAGTATTTAAATGTTGTTCATTTAATCATTCGAATTACTTTTCTCATACAAGTTGTCCTGACTCTGGTCGGAAATCAGCATTTGATTAAAAAGTACGGGAAAAAAGCGGAACAGTACTATTCGAATCTGGAAGATAGCCGTACCTGTAAAGTAAAGATTCTGAATTTCTCCATGATTGTTACCGGTTGTTCTTCATTTATATTAGGTGTGCTTGGTCGTGATTTCTTCTCAAATGAGATTACCGGTATTGCAATTGCTTCTGTCATTTTTTCTTCGATGCTTTTTATCATAGGCTGGCTTGGCGATAAGCAAAAAAGTTTAAATCCGACATTTGAAACGATTTCCGGGGAAGAGAATCAGATGAAGATGGAAGAATTTTCGACAGTTGCTCAAAAGAAAATACTTGAAAAATTATTGATCTTATTTAATGACAAGAAAGTTTATATGGATAGCGGTTTGAATATTCAAGACATTGCACAAGCGGTTGGAACGAACAGAACCTACGTATCAACTATTATCAATCAGCAGTTTAATCAGAACTTCTGTACATTCGTGAACAATTACCGTGTGGAAGAACTGGAAAATACACTAAAAAACCATCCAGAATTCACAAACCAATTACTGGCCGAGTCCTGTGGTTTCGGATCAGTTGATTCTTTGAAACGTGCAGTTTTGGCAAAAACAGAACAAACTTTCCCCGAATGGAAGAAACAAGTCCTTTCCATACATCTAAAGAAGTAAAAAAAACAGCTTTGAAGACTTTCTAATACTTAAAATCAAACTGTCAAATATAAAACTATGTTATAAAACATAGTTTTAGTGCATTTTTTCAGGTAAATGTTTGGATTGTGTATATAAATACCGTACTTTTGTGACGTGATTTTTTCATAGTATTAGATTTAAGGTTAACAAAGATTGGTAGTATGCCGTGAGGCAAGCTACCTTTCGTCTTTTATACCCCTACCACGAAACCCCCGGCAACTAAAGGGGAACCCACATTTAGTCTTTTTCCTACACCACATTTCTTATTTGAATTCAAATACATATCTCTCAATTGACAGTAGTATCCAAGGTTGATTTACGGAAATAGTTATCCTTTAGGGATTAGGGGTAAGCATTTTTTCCTTACTTTTGTATTTCAAATCCATTCAAACTTCACTATGAATATTCTTCTCCTCGGATCGGGCGGTCGCGAACATGCCATGGCCTGGAAAATTGCCCAAAGTCCAAAACTGTCAAAGCTGTTTATTGCTCCCGGAAATCCGGGCACAGCACAGCTTGGTACTAACTTACAGATTGCTGCCGATAATTTCCCTGCACTTAAAACTGCTGTAATGGAATACAACATCGACCTGATTGTCGTTGGACCTGAAGATCCTTTAGTCAAGGGAATTGTTGATTTTTTTACCGCCGATGCAGATTTGAAAAACATTCCGGTGATTGGCCCCGATAAATTTGGTGCTCAACTTGAAGGAAGCAAGGACTTCTCGAAACAATTTATGTTTCGGCACAATATCCCGACCGCAGGATATCTCAGTGTAACATCGGAAAATATAACCGAAGGAATTAATTTTCTTAAGAGCTTACATGCACCTTATGTACTAAAAGCCGATGGGTTAGCTGCGGGAAAAGGAGTCTTGATTCTGAACGATCTGGACGAAACGATTTCCGAGTTAAAAGCTATGCTCAACGGAAAATTCGGGTCAGCCAGTAAAACGGTGGTGATTGAAGAATTTTTATCGGGAATTGAATGTTCCGTATTCGTAATGACCGACGGCAAAAATTATAAAATTCTACCGGAAGCAAAAGATTACAAACGCATCGGAGAAGGTGATAAAGGTCTGAATACAGGTGGCATGGGAGCCGTTTCTCCCGTTTCGTTTGCCGATGCTGAATTTATGCGCAAAGTGGAAGAACGAATTATCAAACCTACCGTGGATGGATTACGTAATGAAGGGATTGTCTATAAAGGATTTATTTTCTTTGGATTGATAAAAGTAAACGGGGAACCGGTTACCATAGAATACAACGCACGTATGGGTGATCCCGAAACGGAAGTTGTAATGTTGCGAATTAAAAGTGATTTTGTTGATTTACTCGAAGGCGTTGCACACGGAAATCTGAATGAAAAAACGATACAAATTGATGAACGTACAGCGGTAACAGTTATGTTGGTTTCGGGCGGTTATCCCGAAGATTATGAAAAAGGAAAGGAAATCACAGGATTAAATACTGTTGAAGGTAGTATCGTTTTTCATGCCGGAACTGCTTCAAATGAAGATCAAATTGTTACCAATGGAGGCCGTGTGATGGCTATCAGCTCTTACGGAACTTCGAAAACTGAAGCACTGGCTGTCTCATTTGCAAATGCAAAGAGTATTCAATACGAAGGTAAGTATTTCAGAAGTGATATCGGGTTTGATTTGTAAAACTCGATTTTTCAATCAGCACAAACGAATAAAAAAGGAATATACAAACTATTTTTCTCCCTTCCCGGGAAATTCATAAAGCTTTTATGGCCAAAATATTAGTAATAGACGACGAACGCAGCATACGCAATACGCTGAAAGACATTCTGGAGTTCGAAAAACACCAGGTCACTCTGGCTGAGAATGGCAGGCAAGGATTGGAAGAGGCTCAAAATGGAATCTTCGATTTGATTTTTTCAGACATCAAAATGCCTGAAATGGATGGTATTGAGTTGCTGGGTCATTTGAATGAATCTAATATTGAAGCTCCTATCGTGATGATTTCCGGTCATGGAAATATTGAAACAGCCGTGGAATGTATCAAAAAAGGTGCCTTTGACTTTATCGAAAAACCAATTGATCTGAATCGCTTACTGATTACCGTTCGGAATGCGCTGGAACGAAAAAACCTGGTAACGGAAACCAAAACGCTGAAAAAGAAAGTCGCGAAAAGACATCAAATGATTGGGACTTCAGCCATCATTGAGAAAGTACGTAACATGATTGAACGTGTGGCT
>JAQTOL010000169.1 GCA_028748945.1 Paludibacter sp. | reverse complement strand
TTGCAGCCGAAGCAATTGAAAACAAGCTCATAAGAGCAATTGCGAAAGTAAAAATTCTTTTCATAATAGTAATTTTTTAATTGATTTAATTGATTAAGTTTAAAGATATAATTATTAAGTTTTATATAGTGTCATTTTTACACGCTCAAATTTAAATTATAACATTCAAAGTCCACAAATTGTTTATTTAGTATGGATTTACTGTGAAAATTAAAACTTTGTTGTACCAAAATTTATAAACTTAAAAGGGTACTATTTCAAGATAATTATAAAACAAAAATAGAACATTAATTATCACAGGGATTCACTTATCTTATTTATAATTGAAAAAACTTATGCAAACGTTTGCAATTTAAAATTATTTATCAAAATTCAATATATTTACATTTGAAAAATTTATAATAACCTGAATATTAGCATATATATTCATTCAAAATTATTTTTTCCATCTGAACGAGGCAATACTTTTTGCAGGTAATGTATATGCAAAAGAATGAGTTGCATCAGACAGTGTTAGTTTAATTGAACTGTCAGTATCGTTTTGCATAACCACACCATATGTTCCATCAGTATTTAATACAGCCGTACAATAAAGCCCCGAAGTCTGAAATCCTTTGGTACCTATACGTACTGCTCCGGGCGAAATTGCTTTTGATAAATGACCTATTACATAAAAATGCGATTTTCTGTCTAAAGTTGCATAATCCTTTGTGCTGATATCAACAGCTCCGTAACAGGTATTACAGCCACCAGGACGGTTTGGAGCTCCATTTTCATCCAGCATGAAATTCCATACAATAACCGCTTTTGAAAAATTATTCAATGTGCCAATTCCCAATTCGCGCATGCTCCACATCAAATCACCATCAAACGAATAATTCCAGCTTCCGATAGACATTTCGGTAAAATACAGATTTTTGGAAGGATACGCATTGTGAACATTCAATAGCTCGCTTTTATCACCGCCATAAGCATGATAAGCTGCTCCGTCCACATATTTTGCCACTTCAGGGTCTGCATATATTTTCATCGGATACCCAATTTGATCCGAAATATTATCATAATTATAATTGTGATCGAAAACAACAATTTTAGTCGAAATTCCGGCTTCAGCAAATTTTGGCCCTAAAGCTGTCTTAATAAAAGCTGCCTGTTCCTGCCAGGTCATGTATAGAGAAGCTGAATTTCCACGATTTAAGGGTTCGTTTTGAATGGTAATAGCATCGATATTAAAACCTTCGGCTTTCATAACCTGAATGTATTTTACAAAATAGGTTGCATAATCCTGACAGTAAGCCGGATTTAACTGACCGCTAGTCCAGGAATTAAAAGGTTGAAGGTCGGTCAGATTATTCACTTTCATCCAACGTGGACAAGTCCAGGGTGAACCCAGAATTTTCAAATTAGGATTTATTGCCAGAATTTCTTTTAAAATCGGAAAAAGATCCCGTTTATCATATTGATTAATCGCAAAATTTTCAATTCCTGGTGTATCACAACAAGTATATTCATCCATCGAAAAATCGGAACAACCAATTGAAATCCGGATATAACTATAACCCATACCCGTAACCGGGTCAAATGCTTCTTTCAGCAATTTAGTACGATTTTCCTGAGTCATTTTCAGCAAATTATAGGCTGATGAACCGGTGATTGCAGCTCCAAAACCATCAATAGTCTGAAATGTATCTGAAGGTTTCATTGTAATGGTAGTTTCAACATCCATATTGGGTTTGGTACTAAAACTCAACGGTACAGGAACAAATAACATGGATTTATTGGCAGTTGTAACATATACATCAACATCATGCTGAACAGGCTGTACCACCGGTGGAATTATTTCCTCGGTTTTACAAGCAGATAAAGACATACTCAGGAAAAAGGTTGTGGCTAATAATAGCTTTTGTTTAAACATAGTATTTTATGAAAATTGAGAAAATTATTTTTTTTAATCAAATGGAAGAAAAAGGAAAAGGGAAAATTAACATCAAAAAATCAAATTAAATATTAATTTTCCCTTACAAATTTAATTCATTTTTTCAGCTTTAATAGTCATATCATTCTGATTCAGAGTTATTTTATATATACCTTCAAATGGATTTGATCCTAATGCAACTGTATTTCCGACATTACCTGCAGAACCTGTAGCTACTAAAGGTAATGAAACTGTATAGTCTGTTGACAATTGTTCATGTCCATCCCACCAACCACGTTTATTGAAGAATTTAAAATTCAAGGTACCAATGGTTGCAAGCGGATCGGTTGCTGCAGTATTCTTACAATATACAGTAACCTGATATACTCCGGTTGAAACTAACCGGCATGGTGCATAATCTAACGGACTATTCCAGTTCCAACTTGAAGTTACTGTGTATGGTGATGAGGGTCTACCAAATCCATTACCACAGATCCAGATTGCGTCCGGATAAATAGCATCAGGTTGTGGTTCAACGTATAAATAATTAGCTGTTGTCAGGAAATATGCTTTATATAAGCCAGTTTTACCCAAAAATTTAGCCGTATTTGTTCCGGTCACTTCGAAATAATCCGGAGAAATGCTATTGGCTAGTGAGCCGGTAATACCTGTAAATGTTACTTCCACATTTTCACCAAAATAAACATTACCACCCCGGAAACCGGTAACACCGGTTAATGCAGCAGGATTGGCCGGCAAATCGGCAGTCATATCCAAAGTCGTAACCGGTTCCAGTAATTTTCCTCCAACTGTGGCAGTAAATTTAAGAGCATCAAAAGTAAATTCCGAAATTCCAACAAGAGTTGCATCCGTTATGCTGAATGATTTTCCAGTTATATCTATTAATCCAATTCCGTCTCCTACTTTTCCCCATACAATACCAGTATAATCCTCCTTATTAAAGGCTTTAACTTTTGATGCTATTCTGAAAGCCAGCGTAGTTCCAAATGTCAAACCTGAAATATGATAAATCAGATTCACTGGATCAGTAAGAGTCATTTTAACTCCCTTTCCACCATCTGGTACCATCCACAAATCGGTATAAACTGGTCGTTTAGCAATGGTAGTACTTACGATAGAATCCTTGACTTCTCCACTAACATTTGTTTCTGTCAAATAAATTTTTACCGGTTCATTGTCAGGACGATTGGCGACAAAAGGAATACCGTATGTCCGGTTGATACTAAATGTATTTCCTTTTGTTCTGATATTTTCGGATACTACTACTTCGTTATTACAAACCACCCGTAATAATAAAGTAGATAAAGGCGCCACTTTATCGGAGACACTGACTTTTACATGTATCGAATCTCCATAAGTTATCTGACTTTCAGCAACTGTTGCAGTATCTATACTGGGCATTGAGGCTGGATATCTAACAACAACATCTTCGTTGGTACAAGCCCAAAAAACCGAGGAAACTGCTATCAATAACCAGAATTTTATAATATTTTTCATGATTTTTTTCATTTATAAGTTGATATTACTGATTTAGAATTAATAACCCGGATTTTGGAACATCGATGGATTTTTATCAATTTGTGGCTGTGGAATCGGAAGCAATGTTTTGGCTTCAGATACAGCATCCATGGGTAAACGGCCGGAATCACGACTATTCAACGTATTCAACACATCAAGTACTTTTCCTGTACGAACCAAATCAAACCAGCGTTGACCTTCAAAAGCAAGTTCCAATCGACGTTCATTCAACACGTCATCTAAAGTAACCGAATTTAGACTACCCAGTTTCGCTCTGGTACGAATCTGATTAACGAGTGCTGTTGCACTTGCCACATCTCCTTTTTGTACATAAGCTTCCGCTTTCAACAATAATATATCGGCCAAACGCAGTTTAATTACGCTGCTGAATTTAGAACGGTATTTATACATAAACGGATAGGCTGTTGAAGGATATTCGTTACTCCAGGTAACTGTAGCAGTTATAATCGTCTCAGCTTTTCGTACCTTGTCGCCCGCTTTATCGAATGCAGCTATTAAATCGCGTGAAGGTGTCAGCCATTTTGCCCAGTCGTATTTACTGCTTGGATCCGATTGGTCAATCCCAACCAACCAGGTAAACCAAAGACCACCACCGGAAAAATTAATTTCAAAAATTGATTCGGAAGTGTTTCTGTTTTTCACATCCGTTTTAGCGGCATTCATATCAAATAAATCACCGAAATTTGGAACCAACGTCACATCTTTTTCCACTTCGGTACAATACTGAATCACTTTATCGTAATCACGAACCGGTTTTTCGGCATAAATTTTTGCCAGCAAAGCATTAGCAACCGTACGGGAAAATTTGAATTTGTTGTTATTATCGATGGCAGGTGCACCACCCGGTTCCAAAGCTGTATTCAAATCTTTTATCATCTGAGCATAAACTTTCGAAACAGAATCCCGTGGAGGATAATACAGGGGATAAACTTCTTTAATATTGGCAGCTGTTATTGCCGGTGGTTCCGTAGTAATCAACGGAACTGCTCCCCACAATCGTACCAGATCAAAATACATCATCGAACGCAATATCAAACCTTCCGCTTTCCATTGCTTCCGTTCAGCCAAGGTCAATGTTGGATCCGGAACAGAGTCTACATTGCAAATCACACTGTTTGCGGCAGAAATAATACCAAAATAATAATCCCAGTCACGATTGATATTTTTATTTATACCATCCTGTTTTTGTTGTTCCAACTGAGTTAATTCCACGTCGGTTGCACCACGATACGCATTATCTGAATGTGTCTCATTATACACCAACATATCTGCAGTCCAACCTTCAATCCCCTGATTCTGAGTCAAGATATTGTACATATTATCGTATTGGGTTTGCATTTCAGCTTTTGTTGCAAATTTCACGGTTGAACCTGTGCTATCAGTTCTTCCCACAGTGACTTCACTGAAATCGGACACCGGATCGAGATTCAGATCACAGGCAACAAATAATAATGTTATAGCTGTAAATACAGCCAGTTTCAGTATGTTTTTCATATTATATTTTTATTAGAATTCGACATTAATACCAACAACATAACTCTTTGATTGTGGATAAGTACCATAATCAACGCCCTGAATTACTGCGCTTTCATTTTGATTAGAACTATTACCATATTGACTTACTTCAGGATCAAAACCTTTATACTTTGTAATCGTAAATATATTTTGAGCAGTAAGATAAGGTTGGAAACGGGAAATTTTTAATTTTTGAAATAATCCTCCCTTAAAATTATAAGACAACGTCAGTGTCTTTAATCTCAAATAACTTCCATCTTCCACAAATCGGGTTGACGACAACAAATTTACTTTCTCCTGAGTTGCACGCGGCATATAAGTTATCATTCCGGGACGTTCCCAACGATCGAGAACAGCAATGGATTGATTCTTGGCATCATACATTCCTTCAGTTTCCATGCGTGAAACATTATAAATATCATTTCCATAAGAACCCTGGAAGAAGATATTCAACGAAAATCCTTTATAAGATAAATTGTTGGTCAATCCATATGTAAATTTTGGATTTGGATCACCGATAATGGTCCGGTCACTCAACTGAGGAGAACTGCTATCGCCGTTTTTGGTCTGATAAAGCAAATTTCCGGTTTCAGGATCAACTCCTTTCGAAATATATCCAAAGAAAACGCCCAATGGCAAACCCGGTTTCATGATCACCATGTTTTCACCCATGGATGTTTGACCGAAATAATACGTTTGTTGCAAGTTTAATTTTTCTACACGGTTACGGTTAAATGACATATTAAAATCAGTTTCCCACTGGAATTTACCGGTCATATTCTTAGTATTCAATGTAAATTCAATACCGCGGTTACTCATTTCACCTTCATTTCGTGTAAGTGAACTAAATAATGAAGTAGATGGTAGTGGAACATCCATTAATAAATTAGTTGTGTACTTGTAATAGGCATCAACCGTCAGGTTAACTCTGCTTTTAAGAACTGATAAATCTATGCCTATGTTTGATTGTGAAGTAGTTTCCCACGTTAAATCACTATTTTTCATATTGGCCAGCGATAATCCGGGAACAGCATTTGTGTTACCGGTAATCCACCAGTCAATTCTGTTGATATTGTAACGTTGTAAATAAGCATAATCGCCTATTCCTGACTGATTACCTGTTTGTCCCCAACCACCGCGTATTTTCAAATCGTCAATCCATTCTATACCTTTCATAAAATCCTCGGAAGACATACGCCAGGCAGCGGATGCCGAAGGGAAATAACCCCAACGATGATTCGGATCAAGTTTCGAAGAACCATCTGCACGGAAGTTCGCAGTAAACAGGTATTTACTGTCGTAATTATAAGTCATACGGCCTAAATATGACATGATTGACCAATCAGAAGCTGAAGTTCCGCTTCCCGGATCAATTTTATTTCCGGCATTCAATGTCATAATATCACTGTTCCGAAAATGAGAAGCACTCATATAACTTTGATTCCATGTTGATCCGGTAAAAGACGTACCGCCCATTAAGGAGAAACTATGTTTATCAATTTTTGCATCATAAGTTAACACATTATCAAAAACCAAAATGGAACTCAACGAACGATTATCTGAAGCCGCACCATACTGACTTCGACCATAAGAAGTTGCAACTGGATCAAGGAAACTTGTTGAATTATAATATACGCGGTCCAGCGATCCTGTTGATTTAAATTTTAAATCTTTAGAAAAAGAAATTTCGCCACTTACACTTCCAACAAAACGATTGTTGTTTCTTTGGTTATTCGCTGTGCGTGACATATTTTCTACCGGACTTGTTGTTTGAGCACCATAGAAATTATCATAATATTGAGTGGGAATTGCAGGATTCCAGATTGGTGCATAAGTTGGCGTATTTATTACCGATAAAATTACTCCTGCCCTATTTGAACCGGTACCTGAAATAATTCCGTTATCGGTATAATCGGAATACGCCAGATTTGTATTCAATTTGAACCACGAACGAATCTGGTTTTCCAGATTTGCCCTTAAATTATAGCGTTTGTAATAAGCAACCGGGATTACTCCTTTTTCG
>JAQTOL010000168.1 GCA_028748945.1 Paludibacter sp. | reverse complement strand
CCAGAAATCGGGTGTATTTGCATCTTCAAAAGAACGATTCCGGATTAATTCGGCATAAAGTCCCCCATCGGCCGCATGATTAATATCTTCGAAAAATATACCGTTATGCGTTGGGCTGATATTGACACCTTTTTTATTTAGGTCTATGGTCAGTTTTGTCTGTGCCTGCAGTACAGTCAAGACTAAAAAAGAAAAAATAAAAAAGATTGATTTTAAGTTCATGATTTTAAACTATTTTAGATTATTTGGTTTTTTTGCATTAGTATAATGCCTGATAAAATAAAAAACAGACAAGGTTGTATTACAAGTACACAGACAGAACAAGTGTAATATAAACACTTATTTGGGTATTATTATTTTTAATGTGAAGGTTTCTGCATAAAAAACAACATGAAATTACATTCAATAATACAAGTGTAAAGAAAACACTTGTTTTATTATTCTAAACATGCCATATTATGTTTTACAACAGGATTCTGTGATTTAAACTAAAAAAAACACAATTTATGTACGCCCATATTTATCACAGAATATATTATTGTAAAAATATCCTGTTTCAACACTATTTTCAATTACCAACTTGTGGGCAACTTACAATCATCCACCAACATCGCCTCGACAAGTCTTGCGTGAAGGATTAAACCGTTAGCCTGCGCAGCAGCATTTCCTAATCCTGTAATTTCAGTTTTATAATTAATACCATAAGGCCAGAAGTGTTGAGAATCACCTTTCAGGGTTTCACCAGTTGCATTCAACAAAAGTGCTGCGGCTACACTCCCGGTCCATGTACCTGTAGATGTTTTACTTTGCCATATCGAAGTTGTACCCGAACCAAAATAATGGGCAAATTCATGCATTGCCGTTCCAACCCACATATAAGTTGTATTTGATCCGAAAGCAACCTGCCCGTGATAGCTTGCTTCTGCCGTGGGAACGCCCGAATTATAAGCAATCCATATATTATGGGAGAATTTTGTATATCGGTTGTAATAATAACAGGCACTATCCACAGCCGCTTTAATCAGTCTGTACTGTTGTGGATAAGAAGCCGAATCAAATCCCATCGTATAGGTAACATTTCCCATCAATGGCTGAACTTTAATTTGTGAACCGTAAGCTGTTCCTGTACAGTTTGTTGCATAAGCTCTGACATAATAAGTAGAATTCAAACTTAAATCAGACATAAATGCATAATATTGTCCGGTAGAATTACCACTTGGGTATTTTGAGTCATTAATCGTTGGATTCGCTGAAGTTGACCAACACACTCCCCGTTCAATAATGGACCCACAACCGCCGTTTCCCGTCACTTTTCCTACACAAATAGCTTTATTAGTACTATAGTTATAGGTTGCAGAAATGGTTTCTACAACAGGCAAACTATAATTCATGGTTGTAAAACTGATTTGTTCACCATATCCTGTTCCTGTCAGATTGGTTGCATATGCCCGCATATATACGATATTGCCTGCAGGAAGTCCCGTAATACTCAAAGTGGAAGAACCCGTTCCGTCGGCAGAAACAATCTTTGAATCATTGATTGTAGGTTGCTGGTTCGTTGACCAGCAAATTCCCTTTTCAATAATTGATGTTCCTCCAACCGATAGAATATTAAGGCCTCCTAAAGCGGTGGTGTACAAAACAGAAGATACAGCTGCAGTTGTCAGTACCGGTAAATTCTGTAGAACTGTATCCGAAAATGTTATACTATCGATACCCGTAACTTCAATGCTGCCTTTCGATTTATCTGTTTTATAAATATCTAACAAGCTGTCATTATTACTAAACTTTAAACTATCAACAGATGATGCCTGAATATTTGAAACAGTCAGATCAGAATGGAAGATATTCATCGTTTTTTGCGCAAAGATGCCCAGTATAAATACAATGCTTATTATAATAGGAAGATATTTTTTCATTGTTTAATAAATTTAGATACCTGATTATTCACTTTCATCAAATACAATCCTTTTGACAAATTACTTACATTTATTTGTTCATCTCCTGAAACATAAAGGCTTGTAATTTTAGAACCTGTAATCGAATAAATTGAAACAAGGCTTCTTCCTTCGGGAATATTTTTTATAGTAATAAAATCATTAGCCGGATTTGGGTAAACTGTAATTAATTTTGTATCGGTTGCAATACTTTTAATTCCGGTTGCTTCGCTAAAAAATAATTTCCGAATGTCCGATTTTGCGATACTTTCCGGAGCTTTAGTCAGGTAATTTAAAACCAGATCATTGTTGGAAAATGTAATCTTTCTGAACGAATTCAGGTCGATTTTTTTATTGTTATTATCCCATTTTTGTATTTCCAAAATAGTAGATTGGGCACGGCTCATTTGAACGCCGAACAAAAAAAGGCAAACGGGGATAATTACGGAATACATTCTAATTTTCATCTTGTAATTCGGAGTTTGAAGTTCGAAAATAATGGCAAAGGTAGAATTTTTTTAATCCAAAAAAGAGGAAAATTATACCAATTTAGAGGATGTACAACATATAACAGCAAAACTATGTGATTTATGTTTCACAATGCTTACTTGCACTTTGTAACTCATGAGGTTTAAAAAAAGAAAATTTCCTCTTAATTGAATGAATTATATACCACTATAATATTTTGAATATCTATTTTTGTTTACAGAATTATTTACCGATCGACTTAAACAATATACTATTGATTAGATATGTTTTAGTTCTTACAAAACATATTATTTTTGCATATTATTGACTCAATATAATCAACATTCCCAAAAAAACAATTATAATGACCTTACCATCAAAAATTCAGCGTTACTTAATTCTAATATTAATATTAAATACTTTCAATATTTACGCGGTACAACAACCAACTAAAGCGGAACTCATCGCAACAATTGAAAAGGTAAATGATTACTGGCAATCTGCCCATGTCGATCCGGGGAACCCAGCCTGGGACAATGCAGCCTATCATACCGGAAACATGGAAGCCTATTTTGTTACCGCTAACGAGAAGTATTTACAATATTCCGAAAAGTGGGCAATAAAAAACGAATGGAAAGGAGTAAAGGGAAATGACAGGACCAAATGGAAATATAAATATGGAGAAACTGCTGATTATGTATTATTTGGTGACTGGCAAATTTGCTTTCAAACCTATATCGATTTGTACAATATTGCTCCCGATAGTATAAAAATTGCCCGGGCCCGGGAAGTGATGGAATACGAGATGAGTACTCCCCGTAATGATTATTGGTGGTGGGCTGATGGTCTTTACATGGTAATGCCGGTCATGACAAAATTATACAGAGTCACAGGCAATACGATGTATCTGGATAAATTGAATGAATATTTCAGTTATGCATGCAGCATCATGTATGATTCTAAAGCAGATCTTTTTTATCGGGATGCAAAATATGTTTATCCGGCACATAAAAGTGTAAACGGGAAAAAAGATTTCTGGGCGCGGGGTGACGGGTGGGTTTTTGCGGGACTGGCAAAAGTGCTGAAGGACTTACCAAAAGACAGTAAATACAGAAATATATTCCTGAAGTATTACAAGGATATGGCAAAAGCAATTATTAAATCGCAACAACCCGAAGGATATTGGACACGCAGTATGCTTGATCCGCAGCACGCTCCGGGTCCCGAAACTAGTGGAACTGCTTTCTTTACTTATGGTTTGCTATGGGGGATAAATAATGGCTATTTAAAGGAGAAAACCTGTCTCCCGGCTGCCATCAAAGGTTGGAAATACTTATCTACTGTAGCTTTACAGCCGTCGGGAAAAGTTGGGTATGTACAACCGATAGGAGAAAAAGCAATTCCGGGACAGGTAGTTGATGCTAATTCAACTTCAAACTTTGGTGTTGGTGCTTTCTTGCTGGCCGCTTCAGAAATGGTCAGATACACAGATAATTTACAATTGAAATAAGTTTTTATAAGGATTTAAAATTTAGCTGAAACAAATGAAAAAATATGTCTTATTCGTTTTAATGCTTCTATTGTTAGCAACAGGAAGTATTCGTGCTCAGGAAGTACAACCCGGAAATTTTATGGCCGGTAATAATGATTTTTTGCTTAATGGAAAGCCATTTATCATTCGGGCTGGTGAATTACATTATAGCCGTATCCCAAAACCTTATTGGGATCATCGCATTAAAATGGCGAAAGCCATGGGGATGAATACAATTTGTATTTATTTGTTTTGGAATTTTCACGAACAGCAAGAGGGAGTTTTTGATTTTTCGGGTCAAAAAGATGTAGCTGAATTTGTACGTTTGATACAAAAAAACGGTATGTATTGTATTCTGCGTCCCGGACCCTATGTGTGTGCTGAATGGGATATGGGCGGACTGCCCTGGTGGTTGCTTAAAAAACAGGATTTAAAAGTCCGTACCCGTACCGATTCTTTTTTCATGGATAAAGTGAAAACATACATGAATGAGGCTGCAAAACAATTGGCACCGCTTCAGATTCAAAACGGGGGACCAATCATCATGGTACAGGTAGAAAATGAATACGGTACATGGGGTAACGATGGCAAGTACATGGAAATTATGCGTGATGATATCCGGGAAGCCGGTTTTGACAAAGCGCAATTGCTCCGCTGTGACTGGTCATCAAACTTTTTCCATTATAAACTGGATGGAGCCGTCAACGCGTTGAATTTTGGAGCAGGATCCAATATTGACGATCAGTTTCGGAAGTTCAAACAAATGAATCCAACTTCTCCGTTAATGTGTGGTGAATACTGGACAGGTTGGTTCGATCAATGGGGCAGACCTCATGAGACAAGGGATATCAGTAGTTTTATCGGAAGTCTGAAAGACATGATGGACCGGAAAATATCGTTCAGTTTATACATGGCTCATGGAGGAACTTCTTTCGGGCAATGGGCGGGCGCAAATGCTCCGGCCTATGCACCGACAACTTCGTCATACGATTATAATGCACCGATTGATGAAGCCGGAAATCCCACCGATAAGTTTTACGCCATTCGCAATTTGTTGAAAAATTATTTACAGGAAGGAGAAACATTACCTGAAATTCCACAAAATCCTGAAAAAATCATTTCCATTCCGGCAATCAATTTCACTCAAACTGCCGGATTGTTTGAAAATTTACCGGTTGCAAAGCAAAGCGAAAACATACAACCCATGGAATTTTTCAATCAGGGTTGGGGATCAATTATGTACAGAAAACAAATCCCTGCATGTAAACAAAAACAAACCCTTGTTATTAATGACGTTCACGACTGGGCAAAAGTATTTATTAACGGCAAAATGATCGGCATACTGGATCGTAGAAGAAGCGAAAACACGATTGAGATTCCGGCATTGAAATCCGCTTCCCGGTTGGATATTTTGGTGGAAGGAATGGGACGCGTGAATTACGGCGAAGCAATTATTGATAGAAAAGGAATCACTGAAAATGTAACTTTAACGGAAGGAAAAAACAAAATTGATTTGAAAAACTGGAAAATTTACAATCTTCCTGTTGATTATGATTTTCAAAACAAAGTCAAATTCAGTCCTAAACCTTCCACCGGACCGGCATGGTATAAAGCCACTTTCAATTTAACCGAAACCGGATATACCTTCCTCAATATGAGTAGCTGGGGAAAAGGAATGGTTTGGGTAAACGGGCATAATTTAGGCAGATTCTGGAAAATAGGACCCACCCAAACGCTTTGTGTACCGGGCTGCTACCTGAAAAAAGGATCGAATGAAATTATTGTATTTGATATCGACAATCCAAAAGCGACAACGATTGAAGGACTGAATCATCCGATTTTAGATGTCATTGGTAAGGATGACTCTCAGCAGAGTAAAGCTGCCAGAAATTTGAATTTGAATGGCATAAATCCGGTTATTCAAGGTTCACTCCCAGCAGAAAGCGGTTGGAAAACAATTAATTTAGATGAATTGACCACTGGTCGATATTTTTGTTTCGAAGCATTGAGCTCACAGAACCCGAATGATCCCTCGACTACGATTGCGGAATTTGAAATTATAGGTGAAGATGGAAAAGCCATTTCTACCATCAACTGGAAAGTTGATTTCGTGGATAGTGAAGAGACCGTTAAATCTGCTAACGGTGCCGACAAAATATTTGACAAACAGGAATCGATTATTTGGGAAACGAAGACCGGCGATAAAGCAAAGCATCCCCATCAGGTAGTTATTGACATGGGTAAAGATGTAAAAATAAAAGGTTTCCGAATTCTTCCACGTTCGGATAAAAGTAATTTAGGCGTTGTAAAAGATTATCGTTTCTATCTGGAAAAGAATCCATTCAAGTTATAAAAAATAATTTAAATTCAATTATTGGTTAAAATTGATATAATTCATATCTTTGTGAAAATATATTGTAGAAATACAATGTATTTTCATCCGTTTTATTTCAAAAAATGAGTTGTGTAGAAACTTAAAAAACGCTCATCGCTTCACCTTAAATAATTATCACCATGAAATTCAGAAATTTTACTTTTCTTATTTTGATTTTTTTTAGTGGACAAGGCTTTGCTCAATCCTATCAAAAAACCGACCTTGGAATAAAAACAAAAACTCCAACCTATTCCATCGAAATTCAATTCTTTAGTCCAACTATTGTTCGGGTTTTAAAAATCCCTGAAGGTGTTTCACTAGATAAAAAAAGTCTTTCCGTTGTAAAAACGCCGGAAAAAACAGATTTGAAAATAATTGTAAATGGTAATCTTGTAAGTTTAAGTAGCTCTTCAATTAAAGTATATTTAAATTTGATAACTGGAAAAATCGGTTATTTCGATAAAAACGGGAAACTCCTTTTTAGAGAAAAAGATTATGGAACACAATTTACACCTACACTCGATGTGAAAAAAGAAACATTCCTGGTTCGTGAAGCTTTTATGTTGGAAAATGATGAAGCAATTTACGGACTTGGACAACAACAAAACGGTAAATTAATTCAACGTGCTGAAAGGATTATCCTGAAAAATGATAATATGAAAATCTGTATTCCTTTTTTCCAGTCGGTAAAAGGATACGGCGTTTTTTGGGATA
>JAQTOL010000167.1 GCA_028748945.1 Paludibacter sp. | reverse complement strand
GTTTTGATTGCTGCACTGGCTTATTCGGTTATTATTGGCATTATCATTATTATTCAGGGAGTGAAAAAAGCTTCCAACCGGAATGAGTTTCAGAAAATTATGTTGGCACACTCATTTACGTGGGTTGCTTTCCAAAGTATGTTTATTTTATCAGGATTCTTTATTGAAAATCAGATCCTTCCTAATATAGAATTAAAAGGAATTACAGCCAACTGGTTTGCTGAAAAGCTGACCGGAGTGACTCAGACAACGGGCTCGTCGGTGGGTAATATCGTATCGCTCGGATTCTTTATTCTCAACCTGATCGGAGCTATTTTCCCTCTGATCTTGCAATCCATTGCCAAACGAATCGGGCGCGTAAAAACATATATTGCAGCATTGTCATTTTCAGCTATAGGTTATTTTTACATTGCTTATTTCAGCCACGTGGAAATCGATTTTTATATCGGAATGTTTCTGGTCGGAATAGGTTGGTCGGCTGTAATTTCTATCGTATTTGCCATTATGAGCGAACGGGTGAATCCTTTAAAAATGGGTTTATACATGGGTGTATTTAATCTGGCCGTCGTGCTTCCTCAAATGATGAGTAACGGAGTTGCCAATGTGATTAAAGCTACCGGAAACCATCAGTTGTTGTATATTTTTTGCGGATTGTTGATTACGACATCTGTGATTTTCTGGATGTTCGTAAAAGAACCGGAATCATCGGCTGCTAAACAAAATATTCCTACAGCGGGACATTAATAAATTTACAAATTAATCAGTTACAATTTACAATTTCCTTGTATCTTTGCGGGAACCAATAACCGCAAGGTATAGCAAAGATTATACAGAAAACCGCGGAGAATTACTTGCGGTTTTTTTTTTTCGATATTTCCCGCATTAAGCATTCATATGAAACATTTTCCACAACTTATTTTACTATCCTTCAGTCTCCTTTTTTCATGTACCGGTAAAATTGGAAAAACAGAAGACAGAACCACTTCCACTACCGATACGCTGAAATTACATTATGCCGAAGGGTTTGCAATCCGTTATTTTGACCAATATAAAGAAGTAATCGTATACAGTCCCTGGGTGAAAGGAACCGAATATGCACGTTATTATCTTGTATCAGATACTAAGATAAAAACGCCTACCGATGGAACGAAAATACAAGTCCCACTGAAAACCTTGGCAGCAACTTCGGTTACACAATTCGAGTTTCTGAGCTTATTGGGTGAAATAAACACTATTACAGGTGTTTGTTCACCGAAAATTATTTACAACCAAAAAATCAACGAAAGGGTAGGAGAAGGTAAAATTACTGATTTGGGAGACGCGTTCAGCATTAATGTCGAAAAAACCCTGCAACTGAACCCCGGAGCTGTAATGATGAGCGGCTACAAGCAGAATGATCCGTATGCCGTACGTGTATCACAATCAGGAATACCGGTAATTTTCAATAACGAATGGATGGAAACTTCCTTGCTTGCACGCGCGGAGTGGATTAAATTTGTCGCTGTTTTTTACGATAAGGAAAAACTGGCGGATAGTATTTTCAATTCAGTTGAAAAACATTATACGGAGATTCGTGATAAAGCAAAACTTATAAAGTTCAAACCCGCTGTGATGGCCGGATCTGATTTTCGTGGAACCTGGTATATGCCCGCCGGACGGAGTTATATGGGAAAGTTATTTGCCGATGCCGGAGCAAGTTATTTTTATGCCGGTGACACGACTACCGGAAGTTTGCCTCTCAATGTAGAAACTGTGTTGAAGAACTTCTCTAAAACCGATTACTGGTTAAATTGTAATTTTAATTCAATAAATGATTTGGTCAAAGCTGATTCTAAAAATGCTTTTTTCCAACCGGTAAAAAACGGTCAGGTTTATAATTTCAATAAACGTATGCTGCCTTCAACGGCCAATGATTTTTGGGAAAGCGCTGTCGCAAGACCGGATTTACTACTCTCAGACGTTATTGCTATTTTACATCCTGATATTTTGCCGGGGTATAAGTTGGTATACAGTGAACAGTTATCTGCAAACAATAACAGGTAATTGTAAAATAATTTTTACTTTTGTACTCGATGTTTAAAAGGATCGGTCTATTTTATTCTCAATATATTTCTTGGAAATTTACCTCAAAAGCAATTATTATGAAAAAGATTAACAAGACTTTATTCTTCCCTTTTGTATTTTCGGGTATTTTAGCAGCTTTCACATCTTGTGGTTCGAAAGAAAATATTAATATACCACCGGCATTAACAACTACAAATGTGAGTGATATTACCGGAAACTCTGCTAAATCAGGTGGTATTATTACTTCAGACGGGGGCTCCAATGTTACAGCACGTGGTGTTTGTTGGAGTACATCAGCAAATCCTACGACGCTGGATAATAAAACAATGGATGGTATCGGTGCAGGCACTTTTACCAGTTCTGTTAGCGGACTTATTTCGGGAACGACATATAATGTTCGTGCTTATGCTGTTAACTCAACCGGAACCGGCTATGGTAATGTTTATCAGTTCACAACAACCGGTCCGGTTACGGATATTGATGGTAATACCTATGAAACTGTAACAATCGGTACCCAAACCTGGATGGTGGGTAATCTCAAAACAACGAAATTTCGTACGGGTGAAAGTATTAGTAACGTTAAGGATTCTTCCGCCTGGAGAATTGCTACTTTCAGTGCTTGGTGTGACTATAATAATGATACGGCAAACGGTGCATTATATGGCAAACTTTATAATTGGGCGGCAATAAATGATGCCCGCAATATTACTCCGGTGGGATGGCATATTGCTTCGCATGCTGAGTGGACAACGCTTGTTAATTTTTTAGGTGGTGAAAGTACAGCAGGAGCTAAACTAAAAGAAGTTGGAGTTGTTCATTGGAAAACTCCGAATACAGGAGCAACCAATAATACTGGTTTTACTGCACTTCCCGGCGGAAAACGTGATCCAAGCGGCGCTTTCGGTAGTCTTGGAGACAATGGATATTGGTGGACTTCAACAGAAAACAGTACTACTGCTGCAAGTGTATGGTTCTGGTACATGAGCTTTGATAACACCACAGTGCATAAGGATTACGACAGTAAAATGTATGGTCGTTCAGTTCGTTGTGTAAAAGATACAAATTAAATTTTACAAATAATTCTGTCTTAGTTGAAATCCCGTCACGTCATTATATTTCTCTCGCTTTCATTCCTGACCTTAGGACTTTTCCTTGCAGATTTAGCATGGGGAAGCATTCCTGTTTCTGTACGTGAAATATTTTCTGTCTTCTTTGGCAAAGGAGCTGATGCAATTAATTCGGAGATTTTACTGAACTTCCGCTTGCCAAAAGCCATTACGGCAATTTTAGCCGGATCATCCCTTTCGGTGGCAGGATTGATGATGCAAACTCTTTTTCGTAATCCACTGGCCGATCCTTTTATCTTAGGTGTCAGTTCGGGAGCAAGCCTGGGTGTTGCCATAGTCATGATGGCAGCTACTTTATTACCGGTTGCTTTTATCAGTAGCGGTTGGGCATTAATAGTTGCAGCAATCATCGGTGCATCCATTGTTTTATTATTAGTAGTCGGTGTCTCGTTCAAGGTAAATAATGCGGTTACATTGTTGATTGTGGGCATTATGTTTGGAAGTATTGCAGGTTCGTTGGTGAGTGTTCTACAAAATTTCAGTAATCCTGATGCCATTAAATTATTTGTGATGTGGACATTCGGGAGTTTAAGTGCAGTTACCTGGAATTATATGCAAGTGTTGTTACCGGTTGTTTTGATTGGAATAGGTATGGCATTTTTCCTTCAAAAACGTCTCGACGGTTTATTGCTCGGTGAAAATTATGCACGGGGTTTAGGAATTTCCATACAGCAAACACGATTTCTGATTGTAATTGCTTCTGGATTATTAGCCGGAGGAATAACAGCATTTACAGGGCCGATTGCATTTGTTGGTGTTGCTATTCCTCATATAGCACGGGGCTTATTCAGAACTTCAAGCCATAAGATATTATTGCCGGCAACTGTACTTTGCGGAGCTTCGTTGCTATTGATATGTGATATTATTACACAAATACCAACCTATACATTGCCAATAAATACGGTCAGTGCTTTGTTTGGGGCCCCGATAATTATTTGGATAATATTAAAGAGAAAATAATGTCAATTCTAAGCACTCAAAACTTAACGATCGGTTATTCCAAAAAAGGAAAGACAGATGTTGTCCAGTCCGATCTCAATCTGGAGTTACGGGCGGGTGAACTGGTGTGTTTGATTGGCCCAAACGGAAGTGGAAAATCAACTTTATTAAGAACTTTGGTTGGACTGCAGAAATCGTTGAGTGGAAAAACGGCTATCGATGGAAAAAATATTGCTGGCATTTCACAGCACGAAAAAGCATTGTTGATTTCACTGGTACTTACCGACCGGGTTGATGTTGAAAATGCAACGGTAAAAGATATTGTTTCTTTTGGTCGTCATCCCTATAGTAACTGGTGGGGAAATTCAACCGAAGAAGATGACAAACAGGCATCCGAAGCACTAGAAATGGTTCATATTCAAAAAAAAGCAAATCATTATTTAAATGAACTTTCGGACGGTGAACGACAACGGGTAATGATTGCCAAAGCTTTGGCGCAGGATACTCCTATAATCATGCTGGACGAACCAACAGCACATCTCGATTTACCAAATCGGGTTGAAATCATGCTTCTTTTACATAAACTTGCGCACAAGACTCAAAAAGCAATTCTCCTTTCAACCCATGAATTGGATTTAGCTTTACAGGCTGCCGATCGAATTTGGTTAATGGGAACAGATGCAGGTGTTGAGTGTGGTGTTCCGGAAGACATGGTTTTTAATGGAAGCTTTAACCGTACTTTTGAAAGCCGCTCATACTTCTTCAATGCTGCTAATGGTAATTTTTCGATGAATTATCCAATGACCGGAAAAGTATCGGTTTCGGGTAATAAAACCAGACTTTACTGGACCTTAAGAGCTTTGGCACGTGCAGGTTTCGAAGTGGTCGAAAATGCTGATGTCAGAATATTAGTTACAGAGAATGGCTGGCAGATTGATAATAAAACCATTTCTTCAGTGGAGGAATTATTACTGGATCTAACTCAACTTGTAATGATTGATACAACTCCCGGTATTTAATCAGCTTCCTTTTATTTATCCACTTTCTCGTTTTTTTACATTACCAACTAAAAATATTTTGTGATTTATTTGGTTCTCCTTTCTGTATGAAAATATTTTCATCCTGTTGAATATTACGTAGAAAAATAACTTAAATTTACGTAATATGCATAATTTGTGCCTGTTTGAGTAAAACTTAAAATTTCTCAAGAATCCACTTCCCTTTAGGATTCAATTTTTAATACATGATACCTTCTCGCATACAATTAATCTAAATTATTCTTTAGCTTTTGACTGAATTTATATGTTTATTTTGAATTATAACCCGATATGACAGTTATATTGATAAATAAATATTATTTTCATGAATAAAAAATAATTTTATAGCTTGTTTATTTATGTATTAATAAAAAATTATTTGTAAATTTGTCGCTCTGTAAAACCTATCGTACTTTTAAATACTTATAAATTTATAAATTAATTTTGAAATTTAGGTTCTATATTCTTTCAGTATGTTAATTATCCTCCTGTTCTCAATTGATGAAATCTGATTGATTAAAATAGAAAATCAATATTTTCAAAAAAATAAAATACTCACTGCAAATTAATTGATATAAAATATTCCAGAAATAACAGTCATACAACATCTTAAATAATAATCTTTAATTATTGAATTATGAAAAAGCTTAGAATTTATTTTTTGGTGATGTTTTCAATTTTCTTTTGTTTCGCCACTGCGCAAACATTTGAGGAGTATCAGAAACAAGAGCAAGAAAAACTCAAAAAGTTTGCAAACACAGAAAAAGAAGGAATAGAACGTCTGCAAAAAGAATACGCCGATTATGTTAGCAAGCGTGATAAAGAATGGACAGAGTATTTACGTAGGGAATGGACGAATTTTGCGGTCTTTTCCGGTAAAAAATTACCCGAAATACCCAAACCAAAAATTGCTCCGGTTTGTAAAACTTCAGCAATCAATAACCTTACAGTTGCTGAGTCGCCGGTTATTAAAACCAATATTAGTGCTGAAATAATTTCAGCGGCACCCAACCCTCAACCGGTAGATCCAATTCGTAAACCAGCGGAAGAAAAGTCCAATACAAGCCTAACCACATTGAGTATTTATGGACGTTCTTTTTCAATACCCTATGATCCTGCACTCAGACTTTGTAATTTAACTGCTGTAAATCAGGAGGCTATCGCGAATTTTTGGGAGAAAGCCAGTGCAACTAATTATACACCTGCTGTAGAGAAGCTTCTTCAAGCTAAAACCGATTTAAACATAAACGATTATGGATATTATCTCCTGACCAAACAGTTTGCTCAGAATTTATTCCCGAACAATGCAAATTCGGCACGATTAATAACCTGGTTTATGTTGGTTCGTTCGGGTTATGGCGTTCGTATCGCATTTCAAAACGCTGAAGTAGCCCTGTTAATTCCTACCCTTCAACAGATTTATCTGACCAATTACCTGACTTTAAGTGGTGTGAATTATTATATTTTTCCCAAACTTGATGGTGCAAACTATTCAACCTACGATAAGGATTTCAATGCTGCAGGGCGTTCAATGGATTTCAACATATCATCACCAATCAACTTTGCCGGACGAAAAACCGAAAAAGTACTTTCCTTCGAATTCGAAGGAAAACCTTATCATGTGAGTATGTATTACGATCCCGATTTAATTGATTTTTATAAAGATTACCCACTGGTTGATATCAATGTTTATCTTAATGCGACAGTTTCTGTACAGGCTAAAGAGTCTCTGGCTGCTGCATTGAAACCACTTACTGCCGAAATGGATGAGCTTAAAGCTGTCAACTTCATTTTACACTTTGTTCAAACGGCTTTTGCCTACAAAACCGACCCGGAACAGTTTGGACGTGAAAAACCGTTTTTTGCAGAAGAAGTATT
>JAQTOL010000166.1 GCA_028748945.1 Paludibacter sp. | reverse complement strand
TAGAAGTTTGAAAAAATTCCATTTTCCGGCACATTTAATGTCTGTTGGTGATTATGCTTTAGCTAGTTGCAGTGGTTTAACTTCAATCAATATCCCGGCAACACTATCAACTATATCAAATTCATGTTTTTATATGTGTTCAGGTTTAGTATCCCTAACTTTACCTGCAACTCTGAAAACATTAAAATCGGGTGCATTTCAGGGATGCACCGGATTGGCTTCAATAACAATCAACAACTCATTTCCTTTAGACCTGACTCAATCTACATACGTATTTTATGATGTAAACAAATCTACCTGTCAACTGAATGTGCCTTATGGAACTTCGGCCCGATTTGCAGTTGCCAACCAATGGAGCGAATTTAAAAATAGAGTAGAGAAAACAAGCGGTATTTATGTTAGTTCCGACAAAGCAGAACTTTTAGACACTCCGGGCAGCAGTACCAGTCTGGTAATAAAAGCAAATGTGGCATGGACAGCCAGTTCCAATGAATCGTGGTTGACCGTAAGTCCTGCTTCAGGTACAGGTGATAATACACTTACATTTACCTCAGACAGTACTCAGATAACATTTATCAGAAAAGCAATAATCACAGTATCTGCACCTGACTGCATCACTCAAACTATTGAAGTGAGCCAAAAGTTGGCTCCAAAGACAGTAAATATCTTAGCCGGAGGACTTTCTGGAGCTTTGACATCCAGTGAATTGAATTCCCTTTCAACGCTTATTGTTAATGGTACTATGGATGCACGAGATTTTAAAGTAATGCGTGACAGTATGCCTCAGTTGACCGATCTGGATTTATCCGGAGTTTCCATTGTTGCTTATAGTGGAACGGAAGGTACATATCCCAGTTTTTTAACCTATTCAGTCGACGTTTTCCCACAATATGCATTTAATTACCTCAATTCAGAAACCGGAAAAATTTCATTAAAAACAGTAAAATTACCTTCGACCATTACAGGCATAGGTTATTATGCGTTTACAGGTTGTAGCGGACTTAGAACCATAACAATACCTTCAAAAGTAAAAACAATAAGCAATAATGCTTTTTATAGTTGTACGGGATTAATGTCAATTACTATCCCTGCATCAATAAATACTATTGCAAATTATGCATTTTTCAATTGTTCCGCTTTGACTTCCATTACTTTAAATTCAAGCTATCCTGTAGATTTAAGTAATTCTTCAAATGTGTTTTATAATGTAAATTTCACAACTTGTTCATTGTATGTGCCTTATGGTTCAAAATCTTTATATGAAGCTGCTGTACAATGGAGTTACTTTACTAATATTGTGGAAAATGCAAAAGGTTTTTTATTGAGTACAAACAAAGTAAAATTATCATATGATGCAGGAAGTAGTATTTCAGTTGATCTAAAAGCCAACGTTACATGGACTGTCAGCTCAGATCAGACCTGGTTAACAGTAGATCCGATTACAGGTACTGGAGATGGCAGGCTTACTTTGACGGCTGAAGCCAATCAATCTTCGGTTGTGAGAAAAGCACTGGTAACCGTATCGTCAGACAGCATTATTTCTCAAACAATAGAAATAACTCAGAATATTGCACCCAAAACAGTGGATATCAAAGCTGGCGGTTTGTCTTCTGCTCTATCTGCCAATGAATTAAACTCTGTTTCTGCATTAACGATAACCGGGACAATTGATGCACGCGATTTCAAAACTATGCGGGATAATATGCCTTTGCTTACTGATTTAGATTTGTCAGAGACTTCTATTTTGGCTTATAAAGGGTATGATGGTACAAATGTATATGATAGTATTTCTATTGCCAATACAATTCCTGTTTATGCTTTCTATAATAACAAAACAGGTATTACCAAAAAAAACCTGAAAACAATTAAAATTCCGTCATCAGTTAGTGCTATAGGTAATTATGCTTTTCAAAATTGCAACGCTTTGACCTCATTTACTTTCCCAAACGCCGTTACTACTATTGGTACTTACGCATTTTTTAATTGTACAGGTCTGACTTCAATTTATGTAAATTCAACTTTTCCGATTGACTTAAGTAAAACATGGTCGACATTTTATAATGTAAATCAGGCTAATTGCATTTTATACGTTCCTTATAAAGCAAAAACGCTTTATGCTGCTGCCAATCAATGGAGTTCATTTACCAATATAATAGAAAATACGCAAGGATTCTTAATAGGCTCAGATAAGTTAAAACTGTTTTATGAACAAGGAACAACAGGAACAATAGACATTTCTGCCAATGTCAACTGGACGGTTACAACTGATCAATCATGGCTTAGCGTAAGTCTTGATTCAGGATCCGGTGATAGAAAGTTGACTCTTATGGTTGATAAAAATGATTCAACAACAAGACGGACTGCAAAAGTAACAGTTTCGTCTCCCGGTTTTGGTTCTCAGGTTATTACGGTTACCCAGACCGGTTTCCCAAAAACAATCAATATCACAGCAGGTGGATTGTCTACTGGATTAACAGCAGTAGAATTGAGTACAACTGCAGATCTGATCATTACCGGAACAATGGATGCCCGCGATTTCAAGACAATGCGTGATCTTATGCCTGAACTGGCAAGACTTGATTTAAGCGGAGCTTCAATAGCAGCTTTTTCGGGTACAGGAGGTACCTATGATTTTAGTACCGGATATTCTTCTAATGCCATACCACCCAGTGCATTTTATGTTTATAGTCAGAATAGAGCCAAAACAAGTCTGATTTCTATCAAAATACCTTCAACTGTTAGCTATATAGGATCTTCTGCATTTCAGAGTTGTACAGGTTTAACTTCTGTTTATATTAATTCTGTTTATCCCATAGATTTTACGAACTCAGGTGATCCATTTTATAATTCAAACAAAGCAGGTTGTACACTGTATGTCCCTTATGCAACGAAACCTTATTACTTTGCTGCTACAGGATGGAAAGACTTTATGAATATAGTGGAAGATACCCTTGGTTTCTTAGTTGAGTCCAATAATGTAAAGTTAAGGAGTATTGAAGGAAGTTCAGCTCGAATAAATGTAAAATCAAATATTGAATGGACTGTCAGTAGCGATCAGACATGGTTGAAGGTTCAACCGAATGTAGGAATAGGTAACGACTCTATAATACTCACTGCAGAAATTAATTCTTCAGCAATTATCCGTAATGCAACAGTTACTGTGTCAGCTCCCGGAGAAGAATCACAAATGATAAGTGTAATGCAAACCGGAGCAACAATAATAATAGATAATACAGCAGGTGAGCTGCATTCTGCACTTACTTCTGAAAAAATTAAGAATGTTTCAGAACTCACTGTTAAGGGAACAATCGATGCGAGCGATTTTTATTTTATGCGCGATAGTTTGCCATTACTGACTTACTTAGATATAAGTCATGCAAAAATTGTTGCATACCTGAATTTTTATATCGGTCAAGCAGCAAATATAGTACCATGGAATGCTTTTTATAACCAGAATACTTCTAAGGGTAAGCCCAGCTTGGTTTCAATAGCGTTGCCATTAACTGCTACAGGTATTTTTGATGGAGCATTTCAATTGTGTACAGGACTTACTGAAATAAGTATACCATACAGCATTAAAAGCATTGGTAATAACTCCTTTAATTCTTGTACTTCACTAAAAGCTATTGTTTTACCAGATTCAGTATCAAGTCTGGGAGAATCATCATTTGCCAATTGTACTAAATTAAAATCATTTACAATTCCACCATTAGTGAGCTCTATTGGAGTAAATGCCTTTATGAATTGTACAGGACTAAAAACGATAAATGCTCAGCCAGATGTACCGGCAGATATAAGTAAAAACTGGGGTGTATTTTATAATGTAGACAAGATAAACTGTATCTTATCTGTACCTTACGGAAAAAGAACGCTTTATATGGCAGCCAATCAATGGAAAGATTTCAGTAATATTATTGAAATTTCAAATGGTGTATTATTGAGCAAGAATAATTTAAAACTTCCAAACAAAGCAGTTGGCAGTATATCAATTAATGTAATATCAACTGTTTCATGGAATGTCAGTTGTGATCAGACATGGCTTACAGTCAGTCCTCAAAATGCAACAGGTAATAATACCATCACGATAAATGTTGAAGACAATCCGGGTATATTTATACGAAGTTCAATTATAACAGTTTCTACAGTTGGTGTACCCTCGAAAAAGATTGTTGTAACGCAAGCCGCTACAACTAAAGTGATAAACATTAATGCCGGAGAATTATATTCTGCATTAACTTCTGAAGAGTTAAGGAAAATTTCAGACTTAAAGATTAATGGCACTATCGATGCACGTGATTTCAAGACGATGCGCGATTTAATGCCTTTGTTAACCTATTTGGATTTAGGAGAAGTTGAAGTTGCTAGTTACAACGGAAATCAGGGAACTTTAAATAATGCAAACAATAGCTATAACATTCTTTATCCCGGCAATAAAATACCAGATGAAGCATTTTATAGGAATGATTATTATAATTTTGAAGATAATCTTACTACCATTATTCTTCCGTCATCAATTACAAATATTGGTAAAAGTGCCTTCTATATAAAAGAGAAACTGGAAAATATTACAATTCCAAATTCAGTAACAACTATTTCTGAACGAGCATTTTCTAGTTGTACAGGATTGCAAAGTATACATTTTGGGAGTGCTGTTTCAACAATTGGCTACGAAGCTTTTGCTGCTTGTAACTCAATTACAGAATTGGTTTTCCCAAATTCATTAAAATCAATTGGAAATATGTCATTTAACTATTGTCAGAACTTAATTAATATAACCTTTTCAAATTCAATAACAGAAATTACAAACAATGCATTTGCTTTTTGTTATAGCTTAAAAAGCCTGAAATTGCCTGATTCTCTGATATTAATTGACTACGGGGCATTTTATGGTTGTAAAGCACTTACTAATGTCATATTTGGAAATTCACTAAAAACAATTGGTTATCAGTCTTTTTTAGGTTGTACAAGTTTAACCGCCGTCGATATTCCAAATACTGTAACATTAATTGATTGTGATGCATTTTCTGGTTGTAATAAAATAACTGATGTCAAAATGAGTAAATCTTTAACAAAACTCGGTTGTGGAGCTTTCAGTTATTGTACATCTCTCACAAGTATTGAAATTCCATCAAAAGTCATTACAATTGGTGGAGGAGTTTTTGATTTCTCTGGAATTAAAACAATATACGCATATCCTGTAAATCCTGTAGTTACAATTCCATATAATGAAATGTTCGGAAATTTTGATAAAACAACCTGTATGCTTTATGTACCGATTGGTTCAAAATCGGCTTATCAGAAAGCTTATGAATGGAAGGATTTCACCCATATTATTGAAATGCCAACTGCAATTCCGACTTTAAACGCAGAGGAAATAAATATCTATCTGGATCCGGTTTCAGGATCATTCAGTATTCATGGAATTGAAGGAATATACACCATTTCAATTTATGACATGAATGGTAGAGCAATGCTTTGCAAACAAGTACAATCGAATGAAAATATCTCCATAAGTAATTTTCCAACAGGAATGTATATCATTCGGATTATCACTAAAATTGGGACAATAGAACAGAAAGTATTGAAAAATTGACATTAAGGAATATTGAAGGTAAATCAAAAATGATGTAAATCGTTATATATAAAAGAAGTTATATTGAACTGTAAACACGAATTTTAAAATAAACGTAAAAAATAATTATGCTTATAATCTCAAATACTAAGCTATCAACTGTTCACGACTGAAAAGATTTTACAGTCTCGATAGACTTCGGCTTAATTTTAATTGAACATAAACAGCGAATTTTAATTTCTCTGTAACTAAAAAACAATACGAAATTAATAGAGGTTATATAAGTTGAAATACAAATAACTTTAAAAGTTGTTTGATATATTTCACACACGTCCCCAAAACCCCCATCCCGATAGCTATCGTGGAGGGGTCTTAGGAGCTCTTATATGTAATATTTTTAAGTTGATTGAAATATTAGAAACTTGGTCTTAAAGCCCCCTTTAGGGGGTTTGGGGGTCAATAAAAAACTAACTTATATAAACTCTAATAAAAATTATTATATGAAAACAATAATCACTTTCCTTATTTTCATGATTGGATTGAATCTGTATGGACAAACCGATTCAATAGAGACATCACTACTATACCAAAAGGCATTATCAAAGGAGATTTCAGGACAAGACTTTTCAACGAAAATTAAAAAATGGAATGAGACAATTAAAAAAGTAAACGGCTATCCTGAGATAACAATAAACAGTAATGGAAAGATTCAGTATTCATTTGTAAGAAATTTCCCGGGTTTAAGTAAGGCATCGCTTTATAAAAGAACGCTCGAATGGTTTTCCATTGCCTACGGAATTGCTCCGGCCTATTTGTATGCAAATCAGGAGGACGGAAGAATCATCTGCTCAAACAGTTTAAACGTTTCTGTCAATACCACGAGCTCTTTTACTTATGTTATCTCAATAAAGGACAATAAGATATTAATGGATATTTTAAACCTGGGATATCAGGTAACAAGTGCAGGATATTATTCCGGAGATACATGGATTCCTGAGAGATCAGATTACTCAGGGATTGATGGAACACTGCCGGTAATTTTAAAAGACTCAACCCAATGGATCTTTTACTTAAACCTGTTGAAAACGATTAATAAACAAATGAACGAAGAGATCGGGAGCCTTTCCGATTATATAAATAATTATGATTCAAGGTACAACTTCTGATTCATAAACTGTACCTATCCCTGCTCCTGCTTGTCCTATTTTCACAGCAACATAAATCAGCCTTCGATTTTGTCAAAAACAGCTTAAAAAAAATGTCTTTTTTGCAACCTTTTTGAACAAGTTGCATTTATAGTAAAAAAAGGTATTATGACCCTCGATGAAGAAAAACAGCTTTTAGAAAAAATAAAGGAAAATACTGAGCTTTTCGGGAAAATCTTTGATGCTTACTACAAGCCGATATTTAATTATATTTTTCATCGGGTTGCCGATTACGATATTTCAAGGGACATAGCAGCCGATACCTACCTAAAA
>JAQTOL010000165.1 GCA_028748945.1 Paludibacter sp. | reverse complement strand
TATATATTCTTCGGTATCACCTTTTTATGGCAACATTTTTTGCATGGATTTTTTATCATTGCTATACTTTTAATTATCCTCCGCCTGTTGACAATAGCTTTTTTAGCTATTTTACAAAACAGGAAAGAAAAGAAACTGAAAGCTATTCCGACAACTTACCAACCCAAAGTGAGTATTATCGTTCCGGCTTATAACGAAGAATTAAATGCGGAACGTACTGTAAATCATTTACTACAATCGGATTATCCCGATTTCGACATAATTTTTGTAGACGATGGTTCCAAAGACCAGACTTATTCCAAAATACTGACGGCTTTCGAAAACAATCCAAAAGTAAAAGTTTTGACTCACCCGAATGGTGGTAAAGCTGCCGCTTTGAATTTTGGAATTGAACAGGCAACCGGTGAAATATTGGTTTGCATCGATGCTGACACGATATTGAGACCTGATGCTATTTCTAAAATGATTCCATTATTCGAAAATGATCGGGTTGGCGCTGTAGCAGGAAATGTAAAAGTCGGGAATAAAGTGAATTTCTTAACTAACTGGCAATCGATAGAATATATAACAAGTCAGAATTTCGATCGCAGGGCTTACGACTATGTGAATGCCATACTGGTTGTGCCCGGTGCAATTGGTGCATTCAGGAAAAAAGTAATTGAAGAAATTGAAGGTTTTACCACCGACACGCTGGCAGAAGACTGTGACCTAACGTTACGGATATTACGTAAAGGGTATGCCATAAAGTCTTCGAATGAAGCGATGGCTTTTACCGAAGCACCCGAAACGGTAAATATGTTTTTAAAACAACGTTTCCGTTGGTCATTTGGCATGATGCAAAGTTTCTGGAAACACCGCGATTTGCTCTTTAGTTATAAGCAAAAGAATCTTGGTTGGGTTGTATTACCGAATTTATTGATTTTCAACTTTATAATTCCAATATTTTCACCGATCGTCGATATTTTATTTATTGCCGGATTATTTACGCACAATGCGGATATTTATGCTTTTCTATATTTATCATACTACTTATTAGACTGTTTGATAGCCTCGTTAGCCTATTATTACGATCATGAAACATTTAATTTGAAGAAAGCATTGTATCTGTTCGTTCAACGGTTCGCTTATCGACAATTACTTTTCTTTGTTTTGCTAAAAGCTTATTTAAAAGCAATTAAAGGTGAAATGGCATTATGGGGAACTTTAAAAAGAACGGGAAATGTAAAAAACTGATTTCAACTTTTTATATTGCTATTGCTTCCTAAACAGATTGGACATAAAAAAACTTGAATAAACATGAAACATCAAAACAACCGAAATATTATTTTTTTCATTTGCTTTGTTGCAATTGTCATACTCTCGTACTTTTATTTTTTTCGTCTCGATCTGACTTCAGATAAACGTTACAGTCTGTCCGAACAAACAAAACAATTAATGTCCCGGGTTGATGCTCCGCTCGAAGTCGTCGTTTATCTTGATGGTGATTTAAACCCTGGTTTTCTTCGCCTGAAAAAATCAACGGCAGATTTATTGGATGAATTATCGGTTTATTCAAAAAAGAGTATTGAAATCCGGTTCGAAAATCCTTCATTAGCCGACACACCCGAAGAACGCAACAAAAAATATGCTGAACTGGAAGCTGCCGGTTTAACGCCGACTGCTGTTTATGAACGGGATAAAGAAGGAAAATCGATTCAAAAGATTCTGTTTCCATGGATTGTAATGAGCTATAAAGGGAAAAAAATTCCGGTTAGTTTACTTAAAAATATCCGGGGAAATTCAGGAGAAGAAAACCTGAATATTTCCATTGAAAATTTAGAGTTTGAAATTACGGATTGTATCCGGAGGCTGGTAAATACCGAAGTCACTAAAATTGCATTTCTGGAAGGTCACGGTGAACTTTCGGATGCTGAAACATTCGATATCAGCAAGTCCCTAAGCCGTTATTTTCAGATTGACCGTGGCAAACTGGGAAATGACGCCTCTATTCTTGACAATTACAAAGTGGTTATTATTGCCAAACCAACTTTAGCATTCAGTGAATCGGACAAATATATTCTCGACCAATACATTATGAATGGTGGACGTGTACTCTGGTTAATTGATGGTGTCCGGATTGCAAAAGAAAATTTATCGACCAGCGGTCTTTCACCGGCCATTGCATTGGATTTGAATTTAGACGACATACTTTTCCGTTACGGTGTACGAATCAATCCTGTAATTCTGGAAGATGTGCAGTGTGTAAACGTTCCTGTGAATATTGCACCTGCCAATGCAACTCCCCAGTTTGAACCAACTCCCTGGTTTTATGCGCCCTTACTGCTAACTTCGAATCAACACCCGGTTACACGGAATATAACCGAAGTAAAGGCTGAATTTTGCTCTGGCATAGATTTGGTTGGAGATAATAAAAATGTGAAAGATCAGCTACTGCTGGCTACATCCGACAATACACATATTATCGGAACGCCTACTACCATTGACATGAGTCAATTGCCAAAAGCCAGTGACAAGGCATATTTCAATATGAGTTACGTACCAGTGGCTGTTTCATTAGAAGGAAATTTCGACTCGGATTTTGACAATCGTATCATCCCGAAAGGATTGACAAATACCCTGGCTTTTGTCAATAAAAGTGTGACAACACGTCAAATTGTGGTGGCCGATGGCGATATTATCCGAAACGAAACCAACGGAACAGCCAGTGATAGTACAACGATTCCTCTCGGATTCGACCGGTATATGAATCAACAATTTGGCAATAAAGAATTTATTTTAAACTCCGTATTGTATTTAGCGGATAACGAAGGTTGGATGCAATTGCGCAACCGGACCATTAAACTCAGACTGCTCAACAAAGAAATAACGAACGATGGAAAAACATTCTGGCAACTGGTGAATGTATTAACTCCTATTGGATTATTGCTTATTTTCGGGATTGCTTATCAACTTATTCGTAAGAAAAAATACACAAAATAGCAGAAGTTTTTGCCTTCCGATAGCGAACAATAATGTTAGCTGCTTGTTAATACTGGAATAAAAGCAGATAATTAAAAATTTTACAAAACAGATGGCAAAACTAATATTAATCCGTCACGGACAATCCCTTTGGAATAAAAAAAACGTATTTACAGGTTGGGTGGATGTGCCCCTTTCGAAAGAAGGAATCGCTGAAGCAACAAAAGCCGGCGATGAAATTGCCGAAATTGCATTCGATGTGGTTTTTACCTCAGTACAGATCCGCGCAATCGAAACAGCCATGATAGCTCTGGCCGGAAACAAAAGTGACAAAACACCTGTAGTGATTCACTCAGATGGTAAAATGGGCGAATGGACTACCATTTACAACGATTCTATGAGCCGGAATATCATTCCCGTGTATCGCGACTGGCATTTGAATGAACGCTATTACGGACAACTACAGGGAAAAAACAAAGCCGAAACGGCCGCTATTTATGGTGAAGAACAAGTGCATTTATGGCGCCGGAGTTATGACATTGCCCCACCTGAAGGCGAATGCCTGAAAGATACTGCCGAACGTACCATTCCTTTTTTCAAAGAGAACATATTCACCCAACTGCAGGCAGGTAAAAACGTACTCGTTTCAGCCCATGGCAACAGCTTAAGATCTATTGTTATGTTTATCGAAAACCTGTCGGAAGCCGAAGTATTGAAATTGGAAATACCGACCGGTGTCCCCTTGTATTATGAATTGAAGGACAATAAATTGTCAAAAGTCAACTAGAAACAAAACAGGAACGCATCGTATTTTAATATTAGATATTCATAACCTCCGCAAATTGCAAAATGGTCATTGCTGATCATTATTACAGGCAATTTGCGGAGGTTGTAATATTATGTTTCAGTCTCTCATTAAAAACAATCGAATAAAATTGTTCCCGGTTCGAAAGGACATTTGACATACCAGTTATAACGTTATTATCAAACGGTATCTTTTATAACATGTACATTTTGAACAATATTATACACAGATTGAAAATGCTACACAAATAATGTAAAAAAACAACTAGTTTATAGTTAGAGACTTTTAAATTTAATTGCTTTATAATATTTAATTGTTTTAATAAAACAATTTTTGATAAATATTGTTTTATTGAAATATGCGTTTATGCTTTATAAATTTTTAGAATCTATACCATTATAGCATAAACAAAATAAATATTCAGGTGTGTAAACATCAAGCTATATAAAATCCCATCAACTCAGATGATGTCTGTTACGAATGCACAACAGATTTCAATTAGAATGATAACAAGTATCATTGTATTTCTATTTTTAGACTTTTTTGAATATATCCGGTATAATTGACTACCATTTTTTAAGTTTCAATTTGTTGATAAACATGTTAGTAACTTCTAAATAATTATATTTTAAATTCTAAGTTTATGAAAACAAAATTAATTCACTTGCTTATTACAGGGTGTTTAATTTTCCCTGAAATTGGTTTTGGCCAGTTAAACATTGGAAATACCATTCGAAATGCAACAAACCACAGGATTAACAGAGAGGTTGATAAAGGGGTAAATACAGCCATAGATGATATTCTTAAAAAAAAGAAATCGAAAAATGATAGTATAAAAGCTGCAGAAACAGACAAACAAACAAGCAAACAAACGATTCCTGTTTCAAATACACCTTCACTCCAATCCTTTTCCAAATATGATTTTGTTCCGGGCGAGAAGGTTATTTTTTACGATGACTTTACTGCAGAGAACATTGGCGACTTTCCGGTTCAGTGGAATACAACAGGCTCCGGAGAAGTGGTTACTACCAATCTTTATGAAGGCAGATGGTTTAATATTACTAACGGACGTGGTGCAACCGTTCTGGATGCACCTTTAGTTTTACCTGAAAATTACACCATTGAGTTCGATGCTGTCAAACAAAATGATCCGAATAATAATAATGGTTCCGACTTTTCATTTGAAATTCTCAGTACCTCCAAACCTAAAGATATCGGTTATGGCAATGCCCGTCCGGGCGATGCAGCAATTCGGTTTGCTTTTGAATATTCCACAAGGTATGGTACTTATTATCGGGACGGTTCGCCTGACCTTTCAGGCAGTGATAACATCAGGTTGTTAGAAGGTAAGAAATACAAAATTTCGATTTGGGTGCAAAATGAAAGAATCAGAATGTATATCGACGAAAAAAAGGTTTTTGATCTTCCGAAAGCGATGTCGAAAAACTATAAATACAACATGATTCGTTTTGACAGGGGTGTTGTAATGGTTGGGAATATTAGGATAGCAACCGGCCTTCCGGATGTAAGAAACAAGCTCCTGACTGAAGGAAAACTGGTTACCTACGGAATCTACTTCGACGTGAACAAAGATGTGGTAAAACCAGAATCGTATGGTACGTTGAAAGGAATTGCAGCCATATTGAATGAAGTGCCCGATGTAAAAGTAAAAATAGTTGGACACACTGATTCCGATGGCGCTGATGCTGCCAATCTCGACCTTTCGAAACGACGTGCAGCGTCTGTAAAAGCTGAACTGGTTAAATCGTTTAATGTAAATGGTGACCGACTGGTGACCGACGGAATGGGCGAAAGCCAACCAGTTGCACCTAACGATACTCCTGTAAATAAAGCCATGAACCGAAGGGTTGAATTCATCAAATTGTAAATTATTTTCAAACAGGCAGACTCACAATGTCTGTAATCTGCCTGTTTTCTTTCCTGATTAAAAATCCCAATGTTGTGTGCCGAAAAGTATTTCAGGTATTCACAAACAAATAAAGACATAAGCAATTTATTTTTTAACTCCGTAAAATATATTGATAATGAAAACAATCTTTATGTTATTTCTGCTGCTGTTTGCAATGAACTATGCAAATGCCCAGGTCAGGCCTGAAGCCTATTTAAGTAATCTACCTTCGGTTCCCGAAGATATCTGTAGTGATGAAACACAAGGCAAGGATGAATTCCTCTCAAAGGTTAATGAAATTAGTGGCGAATTGCAAACCGAGATGGAGAGGCGGCATGAAAATAATGATGCAAAAGTTGAGGCCAACAAACCGAATATGATGGACAATGCGATGAGACAAACAGGCGTATCTCCCGAATTGACACAAAAAATGATGGACCTTGAAAACCAAAGCAAAGGCGCAACCGGTGATCAGAAGAAAGCCTATGAAGCTCAGAAGAAAGCTCTGGCCGATCAGATGATGCAGCAAAGTATGAACATTTCAATGGGAGAGATTGAAAACCTGAAAAAAATGGATAAAGCCGGGCAAAAAGCCTGGGCTACGGCTTATGCTACTGAAAAACAGGCTGAAGTGGCAGCCGATTCCAAAAAGTTTCAGGATCAGAATGCAAGAGAAATGCAAAAATACAATCTCCTGCAAAGTC
The DNA here is from genome assembly GCA_028748945.1 of Paludibacter sp. Taxonomy (GTDB): domain Bacteria; phylum Bacteroidota; class Bacteroidia; order Bacteroidales; family Paludibacteraceae; genus Paludibacter. The sequence goes on along the minus strand of JAQTOL010000165.1, from coordinate 697 downwards.
AGAAACAACTCAGCGACAGCCTTAATGCACAGCAGAACAGATACATGAAAAAGTTTGCGGAAATTGATGAAGATGAGATCGGGAAAAAATTATTGGCCAAAATTAATGGAATAAGAACAGAGATTGCAGATCTTTATAACGAGACCGCGAAGACTGGAACAGGTCCTGAACGAAATAAATTAATTGCACTTAGAAGCGAGATGAAGAAGGCAAAGGTAAGTTACTGCAATTTGCAAAGTCCTAAATATGTTAGTGTGCTCGCCGAATATAAATCGTTTATCCTATCATCCATGTCGGCTTATTATCGTCTCGAAAAATTATCAAACGAGGTCGCAAAAATGCAAATCGGAGTAGATATCAGTCCTGAACCCGGTGAATTTGGCCTGGGCAATGTTTCAAGTTATATAAAACAGTTATTGGGTGCCTATAAATATAACCTGTACGGACCCGAAGACTGGACAATCGGCTAAATCTGACATTTATGAAACAGATCTTAATATTTCTCGTTTTTCTCCTGTCAACTATGATATTGCCGGCGCAAAACACCAACAATGAGGCATCACAGATTAAGCAGCAAATGTCGGCTATCCGTAAATCGACCAATTGGGGTGATCCTGCAGCAGCTAAGGAAGCTAATGCAAAGATTGAGTCGCTATCTGCAAAACTAACCCAAGCTCTACGGCAAAATAAATCTACA
>JAQTOL010000164.1 GCA_028748945.1 Paludibacter sp. | reverse complement strand
GTATACTGTTAGTGTAAGTAATTGAACCGAGTAAAATCTAGGTCAATTAGACATGACGGACATTCCAGTTGGTAAATATATAATGAAAATGAACAACAATACTGTATGGGCAGCAAATTTAAAAGTTCAGAAACTTGCTTTCAGCGAATCAACGTCAACCGGTTTGATAAAAGCTACTATAAACAACATACACATACAAACTGGAACAAATCTTCTCACAGTACAATCAAATAAGCTTTGTGATATTGCTGTTTATACTCCATCGGGTGCTCAAGTCACCAGTTTAAAAGCGATAACTAATTCCAACATTAACTTACACTCAGGTACATATTTAGTTTTTGTAACGGTAGAGGGTAAAAAGTATTCACAAAAAGTAATGATAAAATAATATCACCAACTTCATTTTTAAAGTCTGTTACTTTTTTATGTCAATTTCACAAATCTGAATTTAAGAGATATATTTCAAATTCAATAATAAATTTTTAAATTTCCTCAATCTCAAAAAATAATTCTTATGAAAAAAAACTTTAAGTATTTCGCATTTGCTTTATTAACGACTATGTTCGCTGTTTTTACAGCATGTAAAACACAAGATCCTATTGACCCCAATGCTGGAAAGGCCAAAATTGAGAACTTGAAAATCTCACCTGAAAGCACTTTAAAATATGGGGATGTAGTAACTCTGACCGGAGATGTTTCAGATGAAACAGGATTGCGTGCTTATACAATTAGTATGAGTAATGCAAGCGGTACTATTTTTGAAGTAACAAAAATGCTGACTGGCAAAACATTTGCAATGAATGAAGCACTTACCATTCCTCTACCAAAAAATGCAACAGCGGGTGATATGACTGTTAGCGTAACTGTGAAAAATGCTGCAGATGCATTAATCACAAAAGAACTCGTGATTAAAAATCTAGGGTTACCCGTTTTTGATCAATTGTATATTATCATAAACAACACAGCTTACCCCATGAAGAAAAACGGGGCAGTTTTCGAAGTTTCAGATTTTTTCCCAGTTAATGCCGTTGGTAAAATCTACACCAATACCGATAAATCGGGTATGGCATGGGGACTTGAAGGAACAACTATACAATCAATGGGAAGTAGTGATATTACGTTTGGTAAAGCAACTGAAGAATATTTCAAAATTTCTTTCAATCCCTTAAGTTTTGACTTAACATTAGGTGAAATTCAAACGTGGAATCCAATGACCGAAAGTCTTTATATTTTAGGAAATATCTCAGGACATTGGGCAGATGGGGAAATTGATACCGAAAAAGCCAAAATGAAGATGAGCGGATTCACAATCGGAACACAAAAAATGTGGACTTGGACTGCTCCTAATACGGGCACCGGTGATCCTGCAGATGATATGTGGGGAAATATCGTTGCCGGAACATTTCGTTTCAAAAAAGCCGGTTTAGAACAATATATCGTGTATAGTGGTGGACAAATTGTTATGGGTGCCGACAACATACCAGCCAGTTTTGTTATTTCTGCTGGTGGTCCATATACAATTAAAGTATTTAGTGCCGATGGCACAACTATTAGCAAAGTGAGGTTAACAGATGGAACAAAAACTCTCGAGTACACCAATCAGGGAATATTTATCAATGGAGTTCTTGTTGTTTCTACAATGACATTTGCGAGCACTACTTTAAATATAGTTCCAGATAAATATTACGAGTATGATGGCACAATGACTTTGACTAAAAATCAAGTAATTAGCGCACAAGGGGTAAATTTGACTACTGCGTTTTGTGATCCTGACGTATTTAGTGGGAAAGGCAATGCGAACTGGACAGTTATACAAGAGTCTGGGCAATATTACGTTCATATTGATGCCTTTTCTGGAAATGTTTATGTAAGGAAAGAAACCGGTTACCCTGATGCAATTTATATGGATGGTTGGTGCTGGGGTAAATACGAAGCTGACTCTCATAGTTGGAATCAATCAACAATGATGACCTTATACAGAAAAGGCACTACAAACACATATGAAGGCACTTTATATATACTTCCTTGGGGAGGTGATGTTGCTTTCTTTGCAGCTCCAATATCAAACCCCGATGCATCTAAAATGGAAATTTATTCGAAATATTTCGATGGAGTTACAATGTCTGGAAATGGACTTAAATTACCTGTTCCTACAGCAACCGCTTTATATAAGGTATCTGTTGATTTAAAAGATGGATTCAATTTCGATAAAGTAAATATGGATGGTACGAATTATACTATTGTTCCTACAAACAATAAAAAATTCACAGTCACTTTCACCGCTTTATAATGAATATAATGAATAAAAAAGATAACAACAGTGTGAAATTACTCTGTTGTTATCTTTTTTTTGACTTAAATTATGCTTAAAATTCAAGTAGCAAATGAAAAAAGAAATACTTTTTATAATATTAAGCTTTAGTTTAGTAACAGCAAAAGCTCAATTAGAGAAAATAATATCAATAGAACAGGGTGAAAGGTGGTACGGTGCAGCTGTAAACGATGGTGATAAAATGCCTTTTGTCGAAGGGTATTCTATAAATCTAAATGGTGATACAAAGACTAACCAGGCAGCACCCTTATTTTTATCAACTAAAGGAAGATATATTTGGAGTAATAAGCCTTTTGCTTTTTTGATTAAGAATAATGAAATCGTTTTGACTGATTATACTGATAGTATTTTAGTTGAGAAATGTGGCAGTAATTTAAAAGAAGCATATTTGGGTGCTTCCAAGAGATTCTTTCCCGCTACAGGAAAACTTCCTGATTCGCTTCTCTTTAAAAGCCCTCAATATAATACATGGATAGAACTTATTTACAATCAAAATCAGAAAGACATATTAAAATATGCCCACGAAATTATTGATAACGGATTTTCTGCAGGGGTACTGATGATTGATGATAATTGGGCGCCTTATTATGGAAAGTTTGAGTTTCGAAAAGATGGGTTTCCAGATGCTAAAGCAATGATCAATGAACTAAAGAATATGGGCTTCAAAGTTATGTTGTGGGTTTGTCCGTTTATTAGTCCTGACACAGAGGAATCGAGAGAATTGTTGAATGAAAAACTTGTCCTTATGAATAACGAGGGGAATCTAAACATGACGTGGGCAGAAACAAAAACACCTTCGATTATAAATTGGTGGAATGGATATAGTTTTGTATTGGATTTCTCAAATCCGAAAGCTGTGATATGGTACAAGAATCAATTGCAAAAGATGGTAAACGATTATGGATTAGATGGGTTCAAGTTTGATGCAGGTGATCCTGAATATTATCCAAAAAATAGTATCTCTTATCAGAAAATTTCGGCAAACGATCATACTGAACTTTGGGGATTATTTGGATTAGAATATCCTCTTAATGAATATCGTGCCATGTGGAAACGAGGGAATGAACCTTTAGTAGAAAGACTTCGTGATAAACTGCATACATGGTCTGATTTAAAGAAATTAGTTCCAGACATTACGGCTGCTGCTTTGTTGGGTTATCCTTTTTCGTGTCCTGATATGATTGGTGGAGGTGATTATTCTTCATTTATTTCTGGCAGCGCCTTAGATCAGGATTTAATTGTCCGTTCAGCTCAATGTCAGGCTTTAATGCCTATGATGCAATTTTCTGTAGCTCCATGGCGAGTCTTGGACAATGATCATTTAGAAGCAGTTAAAAAAGCTGTTGAAGTCAGACAATATTTCGTTCCTCAGATTATGAGATTGGCAAACATAAGTGCAGAAAAGGGTGAACCAATTGTAAGTAATATGGAATATTCATTTCCAAATCAAGGATTTGAAACCTGTAAAGATCAATTTATGTTGGGTGAAAACATTATGGTTGCACCTATGCTAGAAAAAGGATTTAAAAGGAATGTTGTTTTTCCCAAAGGTAAATGGAAAAGTTACAAAGGTTTAATTGTTAAAGGACCTATTGCCAAGCAATTCGATGTTTCACTAAATGACTTGCTTTGGTTCGAAAAAATTAAATAATTATCTCAAAGAATACTACTTAGAAGCACCTTTGAACATTTACAGATCGTAATTTGATAAATTCAATTAAAGAGCTTTAAATTCAACCATAAACAATCTTACTAACAAACAAATAAAATGAGACCATTTTTTTTAGCAAGTATATTTTCAATATTTTTAAGCAGCTTATTTGCCCAGCCTTTATATACAGGAGAAAGCATAGGAAGTGCACAAGCTAGAGTAAATAATGATTTTTTTGAAGTAAAAAATAATACTCTTGAGGCAAAGTGGGTGGTAATTAATCAAGTGGTTCATGCACAAAGCTTTTTAAATAAAGAAACCAATCAAATTATCGACTGGAAGCAAACACCATGGTTTTATCTGGAATTGGAGAATGGAGAATGTTTAACTTCAAATGATTTCAAAGTAATAGAAAGTCCAATCGTCAGCTTAATAAAAAAAGAACATGGTGCAATTAAAGTATCCGATCATTTCGACGGAAAAAAGATTTCATCCGATTTTTATAATGAAGAATCTGGTTTGAAAATCCATTGGGAAGTATCATTAAAAGATGGATCAAATTATTTAATACAAAGATTCACTTTAAGTGTAAAAGATTCTCTTCGTGTTGATAAAATAGGATTGATAGAATTTCCATACACAAGTGGTTTGAAGATAACCGGAATTGTTGATGGTTCACCACTTGCAGGAAATAATTTCTTTTGTGCATTAGAGCATCCTATGAGCAAAGTGGTAATCAACAAAAATTTAATTGTTTCGTTTATAAAACGTTACCAAGGGATAACTAAATCGGAACCATTAATATTTTCGACAGTTTGGGGAGTTTCGTCTGACAAGCAATTGCGAAGGAGTTTCCTGTATTATTTGGAAAGAGAACGAGCTGTACCATACCATCAGCAGTTACATTATAATTCATGGTTTGATATCTCATTTGGAGATAGAAAGTTGGACGAAACATCTTGTTTGGATCGGATACAAACATTTGCTGACAGCCTGATTGTGAAAAGAAAAATAAAAATGGATGCCTTTCTTTTTGATGATGGCTGGGATGATAATCAAACGCTTTGGGAATTTAATAGTGGATTTCCGAATGGTTTTACAAAGATGTCCGAACTTGCCAAAAAGTATCAATCTAGTTTGGGTGTTTGGATTTCACCCTGGGGTGGTTATGATGAAGCTAAAATTCAACGACTTGCTTATGGGCAGAAACAAATTCCTCCATTTGAAACCAATTCCAATGGCTTTTCGTTGAGCGGATCAAATTACTATAAACGATTTATTGATGTAGCCTCGGATTTCGTAAAGAATCAGGGTGTGTCAATGTTTAAGTTTGATGGCGTAGGTTTAGGAAATGATTCGGAAGGAGCAAATGCAAGCTATGAAAAGGACATTAATGCCTTATTGAAACTTATTCCAGATTTAAGGAAACTTAAACCTGACTTGTATTTTAGTCTTACTGTAGGTACATGGCCTTCACCTTACTGGTTATTTTATGGAGATGCTATTTGGAGAAATGGCGATGATACAGGATTAACCGGAGTCGGATCGAAAAGACAGCAATGGATTACTTTCCGCGATGCCGAAGCATACAAGAATATTGTAAAAAGAGGATTTTTATATCCACTTAATTCTCTAATGTATCATGGCGTTTGTATTGCGGATAATGGAACTCCGGGAACTCTTAATATGTCAGATAAAGATATGTCAGATGAAATATGGTCATTTTTCGGAACTGGTACCAGTTTACAGGAATTGTATATTAATCCCCACAAGCTAAATAAAGCTACGTGGGATTGTTTAGCTAAAGCAATACATTGGGCAAAAGTAAATGAAGATATTATGGTTGATACTCATTGGGTTGGAGGTTCTCCAGCGGATACTCAAATTTATGGATTTGCGTCATGGTCACCGAAAAAAGGCATATTAATGTTGAGGAATCCTTCGACTGAAAAACAATCCTTCACTATCAATGTCGCTGAAATATTTGAAATACCTGAGAATATAAACATTGAGTACAACTTTTTTGATGCCAGAAGTAAAAATATTTTACTACCAATTGGAAAAGGGAGTTCATTTCAGATTGATTTAAAACCATTTGAGGTTAAAGTTATGAATGCTGTTCCTGTCAAATAAATTTCAATCATCTAAAACATCAAAACCACTTAATATTATTTTGAAATATGATTTTATAAGATCCTTACTATTACTATAATAAGAATATCAAACAAATAACTAATTAAAAATCATTATGCAAAGAAAAACATTTATACTGGCTTTATTCTTGATGATTTTCCTTTTTCTAGGTTCAGCTCAGAAAACATCAGGATATAAAATTGTAAATGGTCAGATTGAATTTGGTGAACAACAACGCCAGATTGGTCAAACCACTGCTCTTCAACTACGTTGCGATCCAATTCCAATTGTTCGAATTGCATTTATTGGTTTAGGAATGCGTGGTTCTGAAACTCTTCGTAGGTACATGTATCAGGAAGGTGTAGAAGTGGTTGCACTTTGCGATGTAAACAAAGATTTTGTAAAAAAAGCACAACAGGTTTTATCAGATAATCACAAAAAACCGGCGTTGGAATTTTATAACGGGCCAGACGATTGGAAAAAAGTATGTGAACTTAAAAATGTTGACCTTGTATACAGTTGTACTCCATGGGAGCTACACACTCCCATTGCAGTTTATGCCATGGAACATGGTAAACATGTGGCTACGGAAGTACCTGCAGCCACTACGGTTGAAGAATGTTGGCAACTAATAAATACCTCTGAGAAAACCCGTAAACATTGTATGATGTTGGAAAATTGTTGCTATGATTTTTTCGAAATAGCAACATTAAATATGGCTCAGCAAGGATTATTTGGAGAAATTGTCCATGTTGAAGGTGCATACATTCATGACTTACGTAGTCTAAACTTCGAATCACCTGCTAATGGAGGTTATCAGGATATGTGGCGATTGAAATTCAGTGAAAATCACACAGGTAATCCATACCCTACTCATGGTTTAGGTCCGGTATGTCAGGTATTAGATATTCATCGCGGGGACAAATTGAATACTCTGGTATCTATGTCTTCCAATCAATTTGGCATGACGGA
>JAQTOL010000163.1 GCA_028748945.1 Paludibacter sp. | reverse complement strand
AGGACCTGTGGTTTCAGCAGCAAAAAGTTGCGTACCGCTTACTCCAAACATGGGTAGGACTGCCAGCGAAATAACAATAATTCCGAGCCCACCCATCCAGTGTGTAAAACTCCTCCAAAACAACATGCCATGAGAGAGTTCTTCTATGTTGTTCAGTATGGAAGCTCCCGTGGTGGTAAATCCCGACATAGTTTCGAAGAATGCATCTGTAAACGAGGGAATTGAGTTGCTTAACCATAAAGGTAGTAATCCGATTAATGTAAAAAGAACCCAAGTAAAAGTTACGATAACCGAACCCTCTCGTTTACCGATTGAAGGAGGTGCATTTTTCCCGAAAAATAAAGCCATTAAAGCAAAAAACAATGAAATTCCGGAGGTTAACAGGAAGTAATAGGAATCATGTTCGCCGTATATCACAGGAATAAGCGATATAAGCAACAATACCATGCTTTCTATCAACAGTAGACTGCCCATTACTTTGAGCACCAGTCGGTAATTAAATAATCTCATTAATTGAAGAATGATTCAACTTTTCGAATAGCTGAAGAAACACAAAAAACAATAACGTGATCGTTCTGTATTATCTGTGTATCGCCGTACACAATTATTCCTGCTCCATCACGCACAATTCCACCAATATTTACGTTATCGGGTAAAGTTATATCTTTAATTTGTGAACGGGTAATTTTAGATCCCTTTTTTGCCACAAACTCAACTACTTCGGCATCGGCTGACGTTAGACTCCTTACATTCAACACGTCGGCATCAAGCGTAATCTGATAAATATAACTGGCGGCAATGAGTTTCTTATTTATTACCGTGCCAATATCCAGACCTTCTGCCAACATGATATAGTCTATATTTTCAACTTCAGCTACTGTTTTCTTAACTCCTAATCGTTTGGCAGCCAGGCAAGCCAAAATATTGGCTTCAGAATTTCCGGTTACAGCAACAAATGCATCCATTTCCTGAATGCCTTCATCTTTCAGAATCTCAATATTTCGTCCATCACAATTAATGATGAGTGATCGATTAAATTTTTCGGCTAATCCATAGCTTGTCTCTTTATTCCTTTCAAGAACCTTTACATTTATGTTTCCGGGCAAATTATGAATTGTTTTTTGAGCAATTTTGCTACCGCCCATAATCATAACATTTCTGATTTCAAAATCTTTTTTCCCAGCCTGTTCTCTGACAAAATCAAGATTTTCAGGCACGGTAATAAAGTAAACAATATCATTTTCAAGAATTTCATCATTTCCTTTCGGTATAATGGTTTTATTTTTCCGGTTAATGGCAACAACCCGGAATTTTCCATGTTCAAAAACATCCGAACTGAATTTATGATTTATGATAGATGCATTAGCACGCACTTTAATCCCCAACAAAATCAGGGCATCATTACAAAAACTCAAATTCTGGCGTAACCAGTTTCTTTTTAATGATTCAACAATTTCTTGTGCTGCCAGTACCTCTGGATAAATTAATTCGTTGACACCCAATTTTTGAAAAAACTCTTTGTTTTTTGGTAACAGATATTCGTAGTTATCAATACGGGCCAATGTACGTTTTGCTCCTAAATTGGTAGCAATCATACAAGCAGTCATATTCCTACTCTCCTGCGGTGTAACTGCAATAAATAAGTCTACATTTTCAACTTTTACTTCTTTTAAATCATGAATCGATGTTGGTGAACCTTCAATTGTCAGTAAATCGTAGTTTGCTTCCAAATCTTTTAAACGTGATGGATCTTCATCCATCAGAGTTATTTCCATGTTTTCTCGTGCCAGCATTTTAGCCAGAAACGTACCAACTTCTCCGGCTCCGGCAATAATTATTCTCATTGTTTTGTGTATTTAATAATGGGTATACGAGTAAAACATTATATACTGGGAACTTTTGAATATTCCAAATTATTTTTTAATATAAGACTTTTCAAACTCAGGGCAATTCCTTCGGCATCCAATCCTAACATATGGTAAATTTCTTCGGGCGTACCATGTTCAATAAAACTATCAGGTATTCCAAGTCGTGTAACCTGATTTTTATATCCGTTGTCCGACATAAATTCCAGTACTGCACTTCCGAATCCACCCTGAATGACTCCATCCTCAATTGTAACTATCTGCTTAAATTTCTTCGCAATTTCGTGTAACAAGGATTGATCAATTGGTTTCAGGAACCGGATATCATAATGTGCAACAGACACATTCTTCTCTTTTTCAATTAGTTCGATGCCAAGTTGTGCATTATTTGCAATTGTTCCGATTGTCAAAACTGCAAAATCTTTACCTGCTTTCAAACATTCTCCTTTACCAATGGCCAGTGCTTTCATGGGTTGTTTCCAGTCAACAATAAATCCTTTTCCCCGTGGATACCGGATTACAAACGGACCCATATCCGGTTGTTTGGCGGTATACATTAAGTGTCGAAGTTCAATTTCATTTCGTGGAGCAGAAATGGTGAGATTTGGGATGCAGCGCATATAAGCCAAATCAAACTGTCCTTGATGGGTCGCACCATCGGAACCCACGATACCCGATCTGTCCAGGCACATAATCACATTCAATTCTTGCAGGGCTACATCGTGAATCACATTGTCATATGCCCGTTGCATAAACGAAGAGTAAATATTACAAAACGGAATCATACCATCTTTGGCTAAACCGGCCGAAAATGTGACAGCATGACTTTCGGCAATTCCTACGTCGAAAACACGTTCTGGAAATTCCCGTTGCATAATATTCATACAACATCCGGAAGGCATGGCAGGCGTTATGGCCAGAATTTTATCATTCGTTCTTGCCAGTTCGAGTAATGTTTCGCCAAACACATCTTGAAAAAGCAGAGGAGTTGGAATCGTAGAGTTTACGGTTTTCCGTATACCCGTTTTAACATCAAACTTACCGGGAGAATGCCATCCGGTACTAGACTTTTCAGCCGGTTCATAACCTTTTCCTTTTTTTGTTATGCAATGCAGGACTTTCGGTCCTTTAAAGTCTTTTATATCTGATAAGATGCGTACCAATCCTTCCACATCATGTCCATCCACCGGTCCAAAATAACGAATATTGAGTCCTTCAAAAATATTTGTTTGTTTGGTTAGGGTAGCTTTTATACTGTTGTTGAATTGGGTAATCCGTTTTTTCTTAGCATCATTAATAATATTCCACTTCTGAAGAAGATTAGAAGCTCTGAACCGAATCTTATTATAGGTATGTGACGTGGTTAAATCGACCAAGTACTGTGTAAATCCTCCCTGAATAGGATCAATAGCCATTTGGTTATCATTCAGAATAATCAACATGTTGTTTTTTACCATGGACGCATTGTTCAGTCCTTCGAAAGCCAGACCGCCGGTCATTGCACCATCACCTATAATTGCAACCACTTGCCTGTCAAGTTCGCCTTTTTGCATAGCAGCCACCGACATTCCCAATGCCGCTGAAATAGCAGTTGAAGAATGTCCGACTCCAAAAGCGTCATATTCACTTTCTTTAGGTGATGGAAATCCGCATAAGCCTTTAAACAGTCGATTGGTGTTAAACCGATCTCTTCGACCCGTAAGAATTTTATGACCATAAGCCTGATGACCTACATCCCATACAATTCGATCGTAAGGTGCATTGAAAACATAATGGATTGCCACAGTGAGTTCTACAACTCCTAGATTAGAACCAAGATGTCCCGGATTTTCCGAAACTTCATCGATAATAAACTGGCGTAATTCGCCACATACAGCTGTGAGATCCTTTTTGTTAATGTCTTTTAAATCAACCGGAGAATTTATTTTATTAATATATTGATATGTTCTTTTTTCCATGTTAGTATACAAATTGCCTGCAAAAATAATCAAATTTGTTGTCAAAATACATTTTGTCAGGTTTATATTTTGGTATGCGTGTTTTTATATAACACATGAGTAAGGAAAATGCTCAAAAAAGGATCTTTCAATAATTTTCTCGAATAAATACACCACTATTCCTTACAAATCGGACAAAAATAACATTTTTTTCTTCCAAACTATTTGTTCAATCAAATTCTTGACTTATCTTTGCAGCCGAAATAAATACAAAATGACTTTTCAACCTATTTATAGAATTCTCGTACTCGTCGTGTTACTTTTGGTCAATAATCAGAAGTGAGGATGGTTACGTTGTAAAAATGTATATGATTATACAGAAAAACCTTTCTCACCATAACTGAGAAAGGTTTTTTATTATCCATACTTCTTAAAACGGGTATATGGGAAAAAGAATAAAATACTAACTAATAAAAGCAGGAACTAATATGAAAATAGATTTGCGCAGTTTGACCACGACAGGTGGTCGCAGGATGGCAGGAGCACGTTCATTGTGGCGTGCAAACGGAATGAAAAATGAGCAAATGGGAAAACCATTGATTGCTATTGTCAATTCTTTTACTCAATTTGTTCCGGGACATGTACATCTACACGATATAGGTCAGAAAGTTAAAGCTGAAATCGAAAAATTGGGTTGCTTTGCTGCTGAATTTAATACGATAGCCATTGATGATGGAATTGCCATGGGGCACGATGGAATGCTTTATTCGTTACCTTCCCGCGATTTAATTGCCGACAGTGTTGAATATATGGTAAATGCTCATAAAGCCGATGCCATGGTTTGCATAAGCAATTGCGACAAAATTACGCCCGGAATGCTTATGGCGGCTATGCGGCTGAATATTCCCACCGTTTTTGTTTCGGGTGGTCCTATGGAAGCCGGTGAACTGGATGGCAAACAACTCGATTTGGTTGATGCCATGGTGCAGGCGGCCGATGATAATGTTTCAGATGAACAGGTTAAAAGAATTGAAAATGCAGCTTGTCCTACCTGTGGATCCTGCTCGGGAATGTTTACCGCGAATTCAATGAACTGTCTGAATGAAGCCATCGGTTTGGCACTTCCGGGTAACGGCACTATTGTGGCTACACATACTAACCGGTCACAGCTATTTATTGATGCAGCAAAGATAATCGTTGAAAATGCCTATAAGTATTACCGGGATGGTGACGAAACTGTATTACCCCGTTCCATTGCTACCCGTAGTGCTTTCATGAATGCTATGACTTTAGATATCGCCATGGGTGGTTCGACCAATACCGTTTTACACATTCTGTCCATCGCACATGAAGCTGAAGTTGAATTTACGATGGATGATATGGATCAACTTTCACGAAAAACACCCTGTTTGTGTAAAGTAGCACCCAATTCTCCGAAATATCATATACAGGATGTGAACCGCGCCGGTGGAATACTAGGTATTTTAGCAGAACTTAACCGGGGAGGTTTGCTCGACCCATCTGTTTATCGAGTCGATGGTCTGACTTTAGGTGAAGCTCTTTCCAAATACGACGTTACTTCTCCCAAACTTTCGCTGGATGTTGAATCACTTTATAAAAGTGCACCGGCTAACCGGTTCAATCTGGTTATGGGTTCTCAAACAACCCAATACAAAGAACTTGATACCGATAGAACAGGAGGATGTATCCGCGATATGGAACACGCTTATACTGTCGATGGTGGTTTGGGCATTTTGAAAGGAAACATTGCACAGGATGGATGTGTTATAAAAACCGCCGGTGTCGATGAGAGTATCTGGAAATTTACGGGACCAGCCAAAGTGTACACGTCGCAGGATGCTGCATGTGAAGGAATTTTAAGCGGAAAAGTAATCTCCGGCGATGTTGTTGTCATTATTTACGAAGGGCCAAAAGGTGGTCCTGGTATGCAGGAAATGCTTTATCCGACTTCATATATTAAATCACGCCATCTTGGAAAAGAATGTGCTTTGATTACAGATGGACGTTTCTCAGGAGGAACTTCCGGTCTTTCTATCGGACATGTTTCACCTGAAGCAGCTTCCGGTGGAAATATCGGTTTGATTCAGGATGGCGACATAATAGAAATTGATATTCCAAATCGTTCAATCAATGTAAAATTGAGCGATGAAGAATTAAACAGCCGTCGGAAAACTGAATTAGCCAGAGGAAAAGATGCTTTTAAACCCAAAGATCGTAACCGGGTAATTTCAAAAGCCCTGAAAGCATATGCTTCCATGGTTAGTTCCGCTGATAAAGGTGCGGTGAGAATGATAGAATAAATACGACCCCCAAAAACTCCCTTAAGGGGCTTTTGGAGACTTAGTATATTGAAAATGTTGATTATTTATTGAAAATCTATTTGTAGAATTTCCCAAAGTTCCTTTTTGGAAATTCAGGAATCATTTAAACTATATGGAAACAAAAACTAAAATAACAGGAGCCGAAGCTTTTATTCGTTCATTACTGAGTGAAGGTGTTGATACAATTTTCGGTTATCCAGGCGGTGCTATTATGCCCGTTTTCGATGCATTATACGATTTTGATAAGCATGTAAATCATATACTTACCCGTCATGAACAAGGAGCAACACATGCTGCACAAGGCTATGCACGAGTTTCAGGAAAAGTGGGTGTTTGTCTGATTACTTCGGGCCCGGCAGCAACCAACGCTGTTACAGGTATTAGTGATGCTATGCTCGACAGTACTCCCATGGTGGTAGTAACGGGACAAGTAGGTACTGCTTTACTTGGTACCGATGCTTTTCAGGAAATTGATGTGGTGGGAATTACACAACCAGTCACCAAATGGGCTTATCAAATAAGAAAAGCCGAGGATATTGCCTGGGCTGTTGCAAGGGCTTTTTATATTGCCCGAAGTGGACGTCCCGGTCCGGTGGTACTGGATATCACTAAAAGTGCCCAATTTGAAAAAGTTGAATTTGATTACAAACCCTGTACGTTTATTCGCAGCTATTTGCCTATACCCGAAATAAATCCAGCTCAAATAGAAGAAGCTGCCCGATTAATTAATCAGGCCAAAAAACCTTTTGCATTGGTTGGGCAAGGTGTTGTATTATCGGGTGCTGAAAAAGAATTGAAAACCCTGTTGGAAAAAGCAAATATACCTGCAGCCTGGACTTTGCTTGGTGCATCGGCGATGGCTTCCGACTTTCCTTTAAATAAAGGCTTTCTGGGAATGCATGGAAATGTTGGACCCAATATTAAAACGAATGAATGTGATGTATTGATTGCTATAGGAATGCGATT
>JAQTOL010000162.1 GCA_028748945.1 Paludibacter sp. | reverse complement strand
AGGATGCAATGCATGTACGGATACGGCATTATACGGATATGAATCGTAGTTGGTATGGTATAAAATCGTATCGTTTATAGGAAGTGTCTGAATGATTCTTTGACCGGTTTTCTTCGCCCAGTCCACCATTTTTTTTAGGTCGTTAAATTCTCCAACGCCAAAACCTTCACCGCTTCGAAGTGAAAAAACCGGTATGGCGACTCCGGCCCCTTTCCATGAAGGGATGGTACGAAGGAAATGCTCTTCAGTAATAACCGACAGTTTTTTTTGACTTGATGATTTGAGTATACGATTCGGACCTCCGCCCCAGGCTAATACTTTATCGGTTTTTGTGTCAACAATCAGAAATTTATACTCCAGTGGAAATGTAAACTGTTGTGCATTAAAGGATATACTCCATATCGGGAAGTTGGTTTCATCCAGCCTGACTTTGCCCTTTTCATCCCAGTTTCCTAATGCCTTTTGATTTCCAATTATGGCAATATGCCGCTCCGGCTCTAGTTGAGGACAGTTTAGGCGTAATATTAAATTTGCATCTTCCGGATTTAAAACCGGAGTAATTTCTTTTCGTTTGAAAAAACAGTTTGTAAAAGCAGCACTTGTAAAGGGTGAATCGCCAAATGAACTTCTCCAATAATCCTGAATCTTAATGTTTTCGTGTGTTGTATCAAATTCAACTTTTCGAATTGCCCCGTATTCCCTTTTGAAAGTTTTATCTGAATTTAGCAGAGCGTATTGATATAAAACGGATGAAACGCTTGAATCAAGAGTGATTTCAATTGTCCATTCAAATTTATCATTGAATTGCATTACAATGCTTTTCGGTTCTTTTATAGTTGATTCTTCGGGATTATATAGTAAGAGATACAAGGACTCTCCCCATTGAGTTATATAGTGTATGTTGAATTGAATTTTCATTTTCTTTGTAAAGAATATTGGTGTGCAAATTTACAAAAAAAAGTGCAATAATAGTGGAATGAAGGAAAGACCCTGCAAAGAATACCTGCAAACGTTTGAAAAAGAAAAACCTCCTCTGTAGTTGTAGAAAAACAACACAGAGAAGGAATTTATGAGGTACTTGGCGGATTCGAACCGCCGTAATCGGTTTTGCAGACCGGTGCCTAGCCACTCGGCCAAAGTACCTTGTTTTTTGGGTCTGCAAAGATAGTCAATTTTTGGTTCCTTCCAAAGCTTTTTGAATAGAATTGCTAAAAAATGGAACAAAGCTTGTGTTAATTATTACTTGTCACGTCGTTGATGTTCCTGCATGTCCTTCAATAATTTCCGTTTAAATTCGCGTTCGGCCCGATAATACCTGAAAAGAACTTCGGGTTGTAAAATCTTTCTTAATTTTAGATGGTAGGATTTAAATAATTGACCTTGAATTAAATCAGCTTCAGCATATCGATTATTCATTTCTTCATAAGGCGGTTTTGTATTCCCTTCCATTTTTTTTACTGACCTGAAAAAATCCCGGTTTTTTTCATGTTGACTCCAAACCGCTTTCTCATATTCCATGAAAACCGGTTGGACCGCTTCGATCTCTTTTGGTGATAATTTTGCTTTATCAACCATAAATTGCCATTTCTGAGCGTGCATCTCTTCTACTTTTGGTGGAAACCCACGTTCCTGAGCATTCATGAATGTACTGATTGAAATTAGCAACCACAAAAGGATGTGTTTAATAGTTTTCATATTGAGAGTCTTTTAACTTATAATTCGAGTGATTGATTAATGATAGTAATTTTTTTACTGATTGTCAGCATAATAATCCATTAATGAAGTTTCGTCCACCTGGGAGAGAACGTATGATTCATAATTATCGGCTGCTTTTAAAGTATTATTCTGATTTACAGTATAGAAAATCTGACCTATCACCAGTATTCCTACAAACATAGCTGCCATGTACATCCATGGTTTTATAAAACGACTGGCATGTACATGCTTATTACTGATTTGTTCCTCAAATTTTGATGCAAACTGTTCGAAGTAATTTTCGGGAACGCCAAATGGCAATTCTTTCCCGATTTTTTCGAGTAATATGTTATTATTCTTTTTCATACTATTTGTTTGACTAATCATTTTTGTTTTGGTTTAATATCTTTTGTAATTTAATAGTTTATTTTCTATTCGATATGTTGAAAAAACAATAGTTTATCTTAAATTAATTGATTATTTACCAAGACTTTAAATTAAACTTCTTCTTCTCCGAAGAATTTTTCTATTTTCTTTACGGCATGATGATATGAGGCTTTCAAAGCACCAACTGAAGTCCCAAGAATGGCTTCCATTTGATCATATGTAATATCTTCGAAGTATTTCATATTGAATACAAGTCGTTGTTTATCAGGTAAAGTAATTATTGCCTGTTGCAATTTCAATTGTAATTCATTACCATTGAAATAATTATCAGCCTGAAGATTCAGAAGTAAAGCATCCTCTACTTCGTCAATTGAAAACTGATTTCGGGTTCGCTTACTTGTCAAAAAAGTAAGTGCTTCATTCGTAGCTATCCGGTAGAGCCAAGTCGATAATTGAGAATCTCCCCTGAAGCCTTCAATGCCATTCCATGCTTTCATAAATGTGTTCTGTAAAACATCATTTGCATCATCGTGTGATAAAACCATTTTCCGAATATGCCAATAGAGCCGTTCCTGATAAGTACGCACTACCACACTAAAAGCTTTTGCTCTTTGATGTGGTTGGTTCAATTGATTAATCAACTCTTCTTCAGATAGAATCATGTAAGTTATGGCTTAGCGTACCGGAATTTTATGTTATTGCTTTGACTGTATTAAACGCGAATGGTTTAATGCAACAAAAAAACAATTCAGGATATTTGTTTTTCCTTATTTTATTCACTTATTATTTTGATGATATTATTTCCTTCGATATGATTAATCAACTTTATTCAGTTTCAATGATGAACATATAGGTTGATGACCCTTAATTTACTCTGGTTATATCTTTTCTTCCATCGAAAAAATGAATTATATTTTGGGAAACAAAGCGACACATTTCATTTCTTGCTTCCACGGTCGCACTACCATTGTGAGGCGACAAAATAACATTATCCATGGTAAGTAAGGCCGGTGTGATATTGGGTTCATTTTCAAAAACATCCAAAGCTGCCGCATATATCCGGCGATTTTGCAACGCTTCAACCAGTGCCTGTTCATCCACAACCTGACCGCGGGCAGTATTGATTAGTATGGCGGTAGGTTTCATTTGCTGCAAACGGGAACGATTGATTAAATGAAAAGTATCTGGAGTAAAAGGCAAGTTAAGTGATATTATATCGCTTATCTTTAATAATTCATCAAGCTCCAACCACTTTGCCTTGTAATTAGTTTCAATTTCGGACGAAAGAGGATTCCGGTTAAAATAAACAATACTCATTCCACAAGCCAGAGCCCTTCGGGCCAATGCTTGTCCGATGCGTCCCATACCGATAATTCCCAGGGTTTTTCCATAGACTGTTTGTCCCAGATTTTCCATGACGCCCCATTTTATGCTACCCGGTATCCGTAATTTTCGATCGCACTCGGGAATACGACGCACAACCGCCAACATTAGTGCAAAAGCGTGTTCAGCCGTTGGTTCTATGACAGGATCGGGTGTATTAGTAACTACAATTCCCTGTTTTGTTGCATATTCTACATCAATATTATTGTAACCGACTCCGTAATTTGCAATGATTTTCAGTCTTCCAGCACCGGCATCAATGATTTCTTTGTCCACTTTAAATTGAAAAGTCGGTACGAGAGCGTCAAAACCGGGCATCAGGTTTATAAGTTCTTCTTT
Organism: Paludibacter sp.; assembly: GCA_028748945.1. Taxonomy (GTDB): domain Bacteria; phylum Bacteroidota; class Bacteroidia; order Bacteroidales; family Paludibacteraceae; genus Paludibacter. Next base: position 3,318 of record JAQTOL010000162.1, on the reverse strand, counting down.
TGTAAAAACGGCAGCATCGGGAAAAACAACATTAAAATGTTCTTTCAGGTCTGAAAAACCTTCGGGTAGTAAACGGGATGAAACAAGAACTCGCATAGACAGTCTTAATAAATTGGTGAAAGGACAAATATACGAATTTTGAGTATTCATGGCAAATAAAAAGCAGTTAATCCTATTGTATGTTTTTTATGTAATGATGTTAGTCTTAAATTTACATATAATGATTTCTATCAATTGGATATGAGATCGGACATAAATAAAAATGAGATGAATAAACTGATTCATCTCATTTCTTATAAATATCTGATTGTATAATCTACTCTTTCTTAAAAGTTTGAAGATTTTTGAGCGGCACGTATTCTAATGTCACCATTGAAGGGTCTAAATCTAAAATTTGAGTATCGGAAGTTGAAAACTTTTTTATCATATAGTACAATGATAAAATAGTTTTCTTAAAAGGAGGTAATTCGATATTATATACAATTCTTTCGACCACAACAAACCGGAAATCACCTTCTGTATGGGTTGCAATAAGCGATGGGTAACGACTGGTTAAGTCTACTTGCCCGTTTTCTTCCATCTCTTTACAAATAAGATGTACAAACGAATCAATGTGTACTCCTTGTTTGAATCCTGAATAAATATCCAGTCTGAATATCTTTTGAGGAACAAATGTTTTCACATGGTATTTAAACTGATAGGGTTCATCGCTCCGATGTAAGTAGACAAACCAGTATGTATCCGCTCTTTTGGGTTGTTTTTTAGTAAGTGAATAAATTATTTTGGTATCCATTTCAGTCGGATATTTAGCCCTTGTAATGTATACTAAATGAGTCGCGAATTTGGGTATTGTTTTATCTTCACTTATGTTTTTAAGACATTCAATTGTTGGGGCAATCTTTTCGTATGTAACGCAGCGGTTTTTAATACGGCGTCCATTGTACCAGATTAACATGATTGTGAATAATATTCCTGCAATCAGAATCGTTGCAAAACCACCATGTGCAAATTTAAACATATTGGCAGTAAAGAATAAACTTTCGATAGTTATAAAAAAAGCGGTTATTGGAATACTAAACCATAATGGCCTTTTTTGATGTTGCAAATACATGAACAATAACAAGGTGGTCATCATCATGGTTATTGTAATCGAAAGACCATAAGCCGCCTCCATATTGGAAGAAGAACCAAAAGCAAGAACAATCAGAATGCACAAAACCAATAAAGCATGATTTACACCGGGAATGTACATTTGTCCTTTAATTTCGGTAGGATATTTGATTTTAATGTTGGGCCACAAATCAAGTGAAATGGCTTCGCTGATTATGGTAAATGATCCGCTTATCAATGCCTGACTGGCAATGATAGCCGCTAAAGTAGCCATGGTAACGCCAATATATGAAAACCATCCCGGCATAATTGTGAAAAACGGATTAACGTCTTTTGCAATCAAAAGCGGATGACTAATAATCCAGGCACCCTGACCTAAATAGTTAAGAATTAAAGTGGTTTTTACATAAATCCAGGAAATTCGAATATTATGGAGACCACAATGTCCCAGGTCGGAATATAAAGCTTCAGCACCGGTTGTACAAAGAAATACAGCCCCTAAAATAACAAAAGCATTTGGAACGGTGCGTAAAACCATTATGGCATACATCGGATTAAATGCTTTCAAAATTGAAGGGAAGTGAGTGAGTGCAAAAAGTCCCAGAATGCCTATCATGGTGAACCAAAGAAACATAATTCCCCCAAATGATTTCCCCAGTTTGGCAGTACCTAAGGGCTGTATAATAAAAATTCCTACTAATATGGCAATTGTAACCGGAATAATAGGGATCGTTGGAATTAATCCATTCAGTCCTTCTACAGATGATATAACGGTAATAGCAGGGGTTATAATGCCGTCGGCCAGGAGGGTGGCTGCACCAATAGCTGCAATAACGTAGGTCCAACGGTAATTTTTACGAATAAGTGCAAAGAGTGATAATATACCACCTTCACCACGGTTATCGGCCCGCAAAGTAACAATTACATACTTTACAGTAGTTTGTAGAGTTAATGTCCAGATAATACACGAAATAGCTCCAATGATATAATCCGGATTTGATTGTTGCCCGGCGGGTAATCCATTGAGGATGGCTTTCATAACGTACAAGGGAGAAGTTCCAATATCTCCGTACACGATTCCAATTGCCATAAAGAGGCCCATCATACCAAAGGGCACTTTCTGATGTTGTTTCATTTTTTATCACCTTAAAAAAACTGCGCAAAAGTACTCAAAAAATGAATGAAATGTTCCAATTAAAAAAAAAATAACATTGAATGGAATATTTAATCTTTTTTATTGAGTTTGTACTATTTAATCTGTTGATATGTAGGTGATAAATGTTGAGTTGAATTTTTATTTGTTTTTTTGTTTTAAGTAAATGGGACTATATATAAATAATCGTTCCGGTTGAAAAGTTGTAAAACTGGATTAAAATGGTAATTTTTTTTGCCATTTTATTCTAAATAGAATCAATAAAAATGTTTTGGGAGAAATGTCTTTAATACAAACAATTGCCTGAATACAGAGTGCTGTAAATTTAAAGGTATTGAATATTATAACACCAATTCCTTAAATAATTTTTCCACTTCCATATCCATATTTTTAGTATAACCCGGGTGAGGACGGGATGTCTGAATACATGAACTTCGAACCGCCGTCAGCCAGCGAAAACGTTCAGGTATGTCAAACTGTGCAATGACACCGGCTTCTTTATCACCATTACAGATTTTTTCGAAAGAGAGTAAGGTTTCTTGTAGTAAGTCCATGTCCAGTTCAGTGGAAAATGTGTTGAGTCGTTTTTCATCCAGTTTATAGAGCATCCGTATGTATTTTGCTCTTTTGGAGAACAAAATAATGCCGACATTGACAAATTCTTCGCGCTCAACTTTCGGCAAAACACGAATCACGGCGTATTCAAACAACTGTTTTTCTTGCATGGAGTGCTTCGTTTAAAAATATTTCGGAATGTTTTAATCTTTCGCTAAGAAACTGATAATAAATCTCTCGGATGGTTTCAGGTGTATCACTATCTTCCGTCCAGTTGGCAAAACTATCGGGAATCAAACTTACTATTTCTCGAATAACTTCGTCGGTCAGAATTTTTTTGCATTCTGCATCTACTGTTTCCAGTTGATCGGCAAAAGGCAGCAATACATGGTCTTTAATCAAAGCAAAAGGTGTAAGTGCCTGCTTCATATGATTTGTCCAGGAGTGATGAAAATACAAGGTTGCCCCGTGGTCAATCAGCCAGAGTTCTTTATGCCACA
>JAQTOL010000161.1 GCA_028748945.1 Paludibacter sp. | reverse complement strand
CGGATGAATTAACGGTGATTGCACTCAAGGGCGTAGTGGTGGTAATATGAATCGGGGTTGTATAAAGTGTCCCAGATGTTTTTGTGGGTCGTGATCCGTTAATTGTATAATAAATCTGACCGTCACCACCCGGTAAAGTCAACATGACATCAAAAGCCGTTTTGAAGAAGCCACGGGTCACACTGAAATTAGGTGCAAACGGCAGACTGCCGAATACATTTTCAACACCGGGTGTCGCGGTTGTAAAAAAAACTTGTTGTCCCTGATAGATGCCGTATGAAACATCCTGGCGTTGTGCGGGGAATAGTGGACTGTATGAAAATGAAATAGTTGTGTCAGGTTCAGAAATTGCCAGAAATTCGCCAGAACCGGAAAGCTTAAAATTGGTATGAAGCGGTTTTGTGGGATCGGTACGGTTTTTATCGGAGGCAAAAATAATCCTGTAAGCTCCTTTTGCAATCGTAATGGACGGGAATTGCCATTCTTTCAGATTCTCAGCTTTATCAGTCAGATACCAACCGCCAAGGTTAATGATACTGTCGGAATTATTATATATTTCCAGCCAATCGGAATGATCGCCATCTTCATCCGTGATATTATTGGAATTTACTGCCATAAATTCCGAAATAATAATCTTATTACTCTGCGCGGATAAGAGTTCTGGAAATATTATACAAAATATAAACAGAAAGTATCTGATTTGGGTATTGATTTTCATGTATTGTATTTTAAATTTAAGGGAATATGATTTGCAAATATAGAATATTCTAAATATCAACAACAATACAAATTGATGTTCTGACTGTGAAATTTGCTATTTGACAGTTGCTTACTGAACTTCCAGCGATTCGAAAGCCAATCCGGCCAAATTTTCTCCTGAAATTATCACGCGATAACTTCCTGCATTAATATATGATCCGGTGGTAGTGCTGATTTGTTTACACTTTTCAGGTGTTTCCGGCAACGTGATTTCGTCATTTCTCAAAATTGTACCATTGGCTGCAACAATTTTCAGATTCACTTTCAGAGCTGTTTTCGTTGTGTTCATATAATTAAACCTTAACGCATAAATTTGCGCCAAACCGGTGGAAATAGTCCATTGAACAGAGTTGTTTATCCCTTTTCCGAATTGTATTCCGGTTTTATTTTTGATGGTTGTTTTTTCTGATTTACCAGTTACAATTGCCATATGAACTTCATAAATAGTACTCATCCGTGCATTTTTATCTTCGGGAAGCATTTCTTTTGGCATCTTTTCCAGTACATTTTTGTCGGCTGCCGACCACGACCAATCGGTTTCTTTATGTGTAACAGGTTTGATATTCATATTGGTTGAAGCAATGGCAATGGCTGAAATAACGGCTTGTCCGGCTTTTATTTCGGGGAAGGAAATGACTAGTTTTCCATTTCTTACATTGGCATAAACAACTTTTTTTAAAGCACCATCATGTCCGCTTTCCGCCCATATATCAAGGTCATTCAACACGACAGAATCATTGACCGCCACATCGAAAATACGCAAGCCTTCACAATCTGTTCCAATGCCACCGCCCGTTCCGTGCCAGGGTTCGGTAAAATAAAGTTCCACGCGGTAACGACCATCCGGTACAGCAAAATGATAATTCAGTTTATGTCGCCCAAAGCGGAAATGACCGAACAACGACCAGTCGCGGACACCGCGAATCGGATCATTTGTTACACCTTCACTGGCTTGATAGGGATTCAAATCTTTGAAATCTGCCGCCCATGAACGGGAAAAAGTACTATCATCTTTGGCCCAGTTTTGTCCGAATTCGTCTGTGTAATTGTCACCACCACAATTTACGCGATAAATATAATTATATCCTGAAGCGCCTTTTAAAATTGGCTTTGCTTCAGAATAAAGTGTATCAAAATGCGGCGCTTTTTCGAGGTTATTCAACACAATTTCATCTTCTGCTACCGGTTTTCCAGCATAATATCCCACGGCACGAAGTACGTTATACCTTATATCGCGGTTTTCCCACATGAAATGAGTGCCAATGCCGCCGTTTTTCTTTTTACCCAAATAATTCTCATTGCCGGCATCGTTGTAAAGTTTCACGCTGTCGCAATTACTGTATGCTTCAATCGTAGCACGACTGCGTTTCTGAAATCTGTCCGGCCAGGTGTGCGAAACAATATACAGCATCGGGTCTTTTTTAGCTGACACATAATTTGCACGGTACAAATAATAGGCATCGGTAGGTTGTTCCCAGGGTGTGACCAATCCTTTGTAATTAAACGGACCCACTTTATCAATTACCCGGTATGCTTCGTCGGGTTGACGTCTTCCGGGATTATCATGCGAACTGAAAACCCACTGAAATTGTCCACAAACACTGTCTTTTACCGATTCGGCCAATTTTATTTTAGTCTCAAGTATTTGACACATGTGATTTTCGCTCCATCTTCCGTTGGGATCAAAAACTTTCGTTTCTGTATGGAAACCGATGCTTCGCCATGCACCGTATTCGCCATTAAGCAATTGGTTTTTTTGAGCTAACTCGTGGTTATAATTTTCTAAAATGCCAGTATTATATGTACCACTCCAGTTTTGCACTACATCCCAATCCGTTCCGACTCCGCCATTGCAGGTCGTAATCACACGCATTGTTTTAGTAGTCGGATCCATTTCGCGGATAATATCGCAACATTCTTCCGCAAAATCTTTCGGGAGAACACTTTCATTCTGCAAACCCCACATGATAACTGAAGGCGAATTGCGGCGTTCTTTCACCCATTGGCGAAGCAATTGTTTGAAATTACTCCTAAACTCGGGTGTATCGTACCAGATATGTGCAGAAAACTGGGGCCAGAAAAGAATGCCGTCTTCGTCCCAGTATTTTTTATAAAGCAGATTATGAGGTTGATGCGCATCCCGGAAGGCATTGAATCCCGCTGATTCAATTTGTTTTACCCGGGATGCAACCTGCTCATCCGAAAAAGCATGCGATTGTCCGAACTGATGTTCGTATTCGCAGGTTCCATTGATAAAAACAGGTTTTCCGTTCAGATAAAAACGTCCATCACCATCGCTGCGTTTTACCGGCCAACTGATGGTGCGGATTCCAAATTCGGTGGTGATTTCATCGGTGGTTTTTGTGTCCCGCTTAATCATCGAAGCCAGTTTATACAAATAGGGATTCTCGGTACTCCACAATTTCGGATTTGAAATGGAAGACGATTGTTTTATAATTTTCGTTTCGCCGGCTTTAAGTTTCATTTTTTCAGCCAAACGAAAAATGCCAATACCATCATTGTTATTCAGTTTATTGACTACTTCTATCTCGATATCTTTGTCTGAATAATTTTTTATTTCCGTTTCAATAAATACCGAATCGGCATTGTCATTGTTCCAGATATGCACTCCAAACGGTTCAATACGAACATTATCTGTTGCTTCCAAAATTACCGGACGAAAAATTCCCAATGGTTGCGAACCTTCACTGAAACCCCATTCAGATGAACAACCGCCACACACCCACGGCATGTCCGAAATCATGGCCGGATGTTCGGCTTTCACAATCAGTTGATTTTGCTCTCCGGGTTTTATTTCTTTCGTTACATCGATTGTAAAAGTAGTTCTTCCGCTAAGAAAACGACCAAGATTTTTGCCGTTTAGCATTACCGTTGCATATGTTCCAACTCCTTCGAAACGTAGGAAATATTCTTTATTTGTACCAGCATCAGGTGCTGTAAAAGTCTTAGAATATGTTGCAGTTCCGTGCAGATTTCCGTGTGTAAGCTGACGGTAACCGTAATAATCGTCCCAGTTATGAGGAATATTTACTTTCAGCGTGTCTTTGTTCATCCAGGTTTTCCAATCTCTGTCCAGATTTACAATGGTTCGGCGTTCTTTGATTTCCGGAGGTGGAAAATTAACCATCGAACGCCCCATGGGTTTACTCGTTGCTACTGCAATTCCACGCTGGTTGAATTTGTCAACAGCACAATAAAAGTGATAAACCACGCCTTTGTAATTGATCACATAACTTTTATGGGCAAATAAATCGTCGTATTTTTTTGAAGGATAAATGAGGTCGTCACCTTTCCAGTCGTACCAATGAATCAGGTCGTAACTGCAGGCAAACGTGTTGAAAGCCTTATACGGTCGGTCGGCCCGGAAAGCCGAGAAATAAAACATGACGTAAAGATCCCCGAATTTCTGGATATGTGCATCTCCTGTAATACCTTCTTCGTGGGTAAAAACAGGATTTCCGGGGTAGCGTTTCCAGTGTTTCATATCATTGGAAAGTGCAATACCAATGCGTTCGGCTTTTATTTTATTGACAGGATTAATTCCTCCTGCGTTGTAAAACATCACAAATTGTGCCCCCAGAGTTTTCTTTTTATCCCAATAAACGGTGCTTTTGTATTGAGTAATATTTTCAAAATACTGATGATCTTTGTCTTCGGGAGTCAGAATTGGTTTTGGCAACGTCTGCCATTCGGTAGCATCGGTGAGTTTTTTTTTCGGGGTGTAAGCTAAGCCGATTTTCAGCGGCCCGGCCTCGTAACCTGCATTGGCACCACCGATGTAAGTCATCCAGTATTTGCCTTTGTAGGGTTGAAGTTCGTAACTTCCTCCCCAGTTCATGTCAGGCAAGGAGGGAAATCCACCCCGTTGGTTGCAATCCCAGGTACTATCACGATAGGATAGAAGTCTTCCTTTAATTTTCCATTCAAGTAGGTTTTCACTTTCAGCCATCCACGTTTCATATCCACGACCATCATTTCCTTCTTTTCCGTTGTAAATTACAAAAGTCATGTACCATTTCCCATCTTTTCTGAGAACTGTCGGGCAATCCATTTTATGGTAATTATCTGTCGGAGCAACAACAAGCCCATATTTATACGGAGTTTTTACCTGTTCGAAAATCCCCGCCATTTTTGATTGGGAAACTTCCTGTGCAGCTAAAATTGTAGTAAGGAAAAGTATTAATAGAAAGTATGTTTTTTTCATAAAAGCACTTTACATGATTTTTTATTCCCCTTTAAGGTTTAGAGGTATCATCCTTTACACAACGAACCGACCACGCATTTTGTGGGTCGGATGAACCCAGATGATTCTTATAACAGGATTCGTCGAACGATAAAAACATTCTGAAGGCATACTCCTCTGTTTGTCGGTTGGAGCACCACCAGTGTCCATATTTTCCCAATGCCCCATAATGCCCTTTTGCAGCATGCCATCCACCGGGCAAACCATTAAAACCACTTTCGTTAGTTGCATCCGAATTTGGTTCTTTCCAATATTCCTTTCCGGTTGCTTTTAATTTCCCTATGGCTGCATTTTTACCTCCCAAAGCATTATCCAGAATTTTATATTCTTCAATATCAGGAATATGCCAGCCAACAGGACAAATATTCCTGCTATCAGTGACAGTGTACCACGTATAAAGCCTGCCGTAAATTTTCTGATTTCGTACATCGTTATTGTACACAAACTGATATTTTGGAGTTGCTTCTGCCGAGTAATCCAGCGTATCCGGAGCAGTCGTCAGAATCGGATCTCCGTTGCGGTAATGTGTGGTTCGCAGATTCTCCGCCATCCAAACCTGCGTACCAATTTGTACTGTTTTATAAACGTTGCCATCGATATCACTTACCGTACTGTCGTTGGATATTTGAGCCTGAAGATTGATAAAACAAAAACAAATCAGAATTAAAAGTATGGTTTTATAAGGATTATTCATATGCTTCTATGTGATTCTTTCTGTTATTTAGGCACTAAAAATCCACCTTTAGTGGTCTAATAAAACATCCAATCCATGGTTTCTTCGTCACCTGTTCCAGCTAAACCGACATTTCGTTGTTTTATTTCACCGGTAGTAAATCCGAGTATCAGGCACATCCCTTTTGGTAACAACAATTTATTTTTCCCTGTTTTAAAACTGTAAGCATGAACATTTACCGCCGGTAAATCATCCACTTGCAAGGCATTTATCAAAACCGGTTCGGCCTGACCGTATAAATTAGCGGCTGCATCGGTTTCGAGAGTTGGAGCTTTTGCAAATTTTTTCTGATCATCCCTGAAAAATCCAACCAGTAATTTTACCGGTTCAGTGTTTTCAAATTCAAGGATTGTTCCGTTTTCCGATTGCAAATCTGAGTTTAATAAACAGGCATTCATTCCTTTAAGCTCAGGGGCAATGTCTTCGACGATTGACTCAACATTTGTATAAAGTGAAACTCCGGGAACAAGTTTTACTTGCGAAATATCATTAATTAATTTTACATTGACAGAAGGTAATGCTGAAATTACCATCGGCACTGATTTTCCACCATTCAATTTTGCTTTTAGCAAAGCCAGATTGTTTTTATAATTAACCAGTTCCTTTTGATAATGTCCCAACATTTCCGCCCAGGTTTTATTCTTTCCGTTATCTCCTCCAATCGGAATGCGGCGCTGGGAAGTTTGCATGCTGTTAGCGTAAAGATAATGATCTTTCGTCAAATCCACCAGCTTGCTGTAATGTTCCATACTTTTTTCCAGTAATGGAATGGCAGTTTCAAGATTTTTTATATCTTTTCCCCACTGATAATCGAGCACTAATTTCGCTGCTTTCACTTTGTTGTTGAAGAAATAGGCAAATTCCCGGTAACAATGCATATCGTTTCGAAGGCGTTCAAATTCAGCTTTATTTTTGGTTACTTTTCCTTCCACTGAGTCTATGGATGACACAGCTTTATCTCCGTGATGAACCACTTGGTCAATAATATCCAATGGCAATTCACCCACATGTGGTTGGTGTTTCCATTCTTTTTCAACGTATTCAATCAGCTTTTCACCAACAGGTCCGCAACTTTCGTAAAAACCGGGGTAAATCTTGTATTTATACGGGTTAACCAACTGGCTCATAAACATGCCAAGTAACAAAGTCTGGCGATTTCCCTCTGTAATTCCGAACCGGCGGATTAATTTCGGTGCAATTTCACCTGATTGATCGTATGCTTCCTGAATTTTACGGGCATCACGGTCATTAATTCCATAATAATCGCCTAATTGCTGATCCCAATATTTAATTTCGTCCTTTCTGTCACGATGGCAATTCCACGCATACCGTGCCCAGGCTTTGTTCCATATCCAGTCACGGTCAATTTGTTTCAAGCGGC
>JAQTOL010000160.1 GCA_028748945.1 Paludibacter sp. | reverse complement strand
GGGCTTAAATTTCCTGTTTTCAAGTCTTGACAACCCGACTGTAAGATTCGGGTCTTTAATTGATATTGGATTTATACATTCAAACAAACACTTTTACTTGAAGTCGGGATTGTTTGTCTATAAAAGTTTTACGCCCCTTACCGACAGGTATTATGATCCTGCTTCAGCTGAATATGAATATCACTATTATCCTCCGAATACCACTTTTAAAATTCCACTGCAAATAGAATATCGGTTTTCGGAAAAACCGATACAACCTTTACTGTCAGTGGGCTATAACTTATATTTATTTAATGAGATTAAGCCTGATAATAAAACACTATACCCTGTAATTTCACCCGGGTTGAATATTCAGATGGGAAGCAGATATTCCGTTCGACTTAATATTGAATTAGAATTTAAAAATGAAACACTGGTTGCCTATATTCCTGAAACCTTCAAAAGAGCCGGTTTATATTTTGGATTGCAAATTAAATTGTAATGCAAAATATAATCAATTTTATTTAGTAATAAATTGATCAGGGTACATTAAGCATTAACATTATCAGGATTAAATATGAGTCAATATCAGGTGGATCAGTTTGATATTGTTAAATTTATAGATAATAACAGGTGCAATGAATTCTGTAGATTCTTTTTTATTAGAGGCTTTAAAGGCTCAGTTTAATAGGAGGTTACAGATATCCCATTCTTTACTTTGTGCATACTAATCTTCTTGCCTAATTTTTTACTCCGCCTGCATTTCACATTAATCCTTAAATATCCCGGCTATTTAAGTCACAAAAAAGCCCCTTCCTAACGGTTGGGGCTTATATTTTAGTTTCAGGTATGATCTACTTATTTATTTTTAGCCGCTTTACTTGCTTTCATAAACTTCTCTATTCCATCAATGGCCTTTAATGCAGTAGCATTTTTCGGTTCAATAGCAAGTATTTTATTCCAATAAGAAAGCGAAAGTTCATTATCTCCCTTAAGTAACATATAATAGCCAATGTAGCTATAACACTCTACAAGAACCGGATTATATCTTGGATCTTGTTTTGCTTCGACAAGCTTAGCAGTTGCTTTATAGAATGGATCTGCTAAACCAAGGGCTGTTTCAGGATCAAGAACCGAATTTGTACGGGCGCGATAAAAGTTACCTCTGTAATCTGTAGAATCCATGGCCGCAACTTTAGCAAAAACACTATCCGCTTTAAGTAAGGCAGTTTTCTTCAATATCTCAAAGTTACTCTTAGCTAAAATTGTATCTGCCTTTACTTTACTTGAATCATTTTTTTCAATTAAAGCAGGGACTTTCGAAGTTCCTAAACTATAGTATAACTTACCCAAAGGCATAAGTGCATCCGCATTCTGTTTCTCCGGACTTAAAGAATGGATGTATTTAGTATAGTATATAATTGCATTATTATAATCTTCAGTATCATTGTACATATCTGAAATATCTTTCAACAATTCAGTTTTTGTTGAATCCATCTTGAAAGCTTTCTGAAATTGTACAATCGCTAAATCATATTGTTTCGTTTCCTTTAATGCTTGTCCATAATAACGATAATCTAAATATGTGAAACCGGGTTTGTCCGTTTTATTAAAGAAATTATCAGCAGCCTGAAGTGCTACGTCATAATTTTTCAAATCTACATTAATCCACATATTTAATCTGTTGAAAGCAGGATTACGGGGAGCTTTTTGAAGTCCAAGTTTTGCAACTTCCAACGATTTTTCAAAATTTTTATTTAAAAATAAAGTCATGGCATATTTAGTCAAATCCTGTACGTTTGAATTTCCCGATTGCAGGTAATTCTCATACAATTGAGCTGCTTTGCCAAAATCATTTGTTGCATAATAAATGTCAGCCAATTCTTTGTCAACCAATAAAAAAGAAGGTTCCTTTTGTTTCAGTTTCCCCAACATCTCAATTGCAAGCGGACTGTTTACATTTTTATAAGCACGTGCATATTTTATGTAAGCTTCTTTACAGGCATCGTCATAATAAATAGCCAGTTCATAGTTGCTACAGGCTGCACCGGTATTCTCTTTTGCCAGTTCTATATCTCCCAATAAAACATATACCGGGGCATATTTTGATTTTAGTTTTTTAGCTTCTGCCTGATAAAAAATCGCCTTATCAGTAAGTCCATTTGCCAGATAAGCCCTGGATGCTGCGATAAAAACATCAACATTTTTTTTGTTGAGTTTTTCTTTCAGCAATTTTTCAATTTCAAGTCCTGTTGCTTCGGGCGCAGATTTGAGTTTCAGCATATCCAGTCCGATGGTATTTTGAGCATATGTTGGATCTTTTGCCAATCCTTTATTGAAATAGTAAGCTGCTGAATCTACCTGTTGTTCAGAAAAATATATATTTCCCAAATAAAAACAGGTCGCAGGTATATTTAAGGAGTCAGTAGTTAACTCTTGAAGCAATAAGGGTTTTGCAACATCCGGGAAACCAGCATCGTAATAGGCGATACCACTTCCGTTTTTGGCTTCCAGTGAGGAAAGGTTTAGAATGAAAGTTGTAAGAAAGAGAAAAGAATAGAATAGAAAGTTACGATTCATTGTAGCTTGAATTTATATGTAATTAATTGTTATTGGTCTTTAATATTGACTATACGAACCGGTTGCGTAGCAGGTACTAAACCTGATTTCAATATAATACGCTGACCCCGGTCAGATGTAAAAAAAGAAGTCAATCCTGAAGGTAACGATCCACGGGGATCATTCAGAATTATAAATATATTCCGCGAAAGAGGATAGTATCCGTAAAATAAATACGCTTGAAATGGTTTGTAGCTGTTATCTACATTTGCAACACTTCCTGCACTAACTGACATTACCCGAACCTGATCATTAAATGAAAGATTCGTAGTGTCTTTCACATTGTTCAACCAGTTAGAACCAATAATTCCAATTGCATTCTTCGTTTTGGATACATAGTTAATTACTTCCTGGTTCGTGCTTTGTGCTTTCAATCCCGACGATAATGCTTTTCCATGACAAATTGAATCAATAGCAAATCGAACAGTACTTGAGTTCGGATTATCAAAAACAACGATAAACTTACCTAACCTCGATGCCGGATATATCTCGTTCCAGTTTTTTATATCACCTGTCAGAATGCTTCTAATATTATTTACACTAATCAGTGAATCGGGATTTTGCTTATTTATTATCAGTGCTATCCCATCCGTTGCAATTTTGTATGATCGTGGTGAGAACTTTTTGCTAATCAGATAATTTTCTTCACCTGGAGATAGCGCACGTGTTGCAATGGCAAAACGCACACTATCTTTTAATAAAAGGTTGATTGCATTTACTTCGTTCGTATAAACAGGAACAATACCTGCTTGAGGAAACTGTGCTTCAAAAACATCTAATTCCTGTTGTACAATCGGTTGGAAACTCTCATCTACTGCAATTGAAATTACACCCGATGTATAAGTGTCCGTCGAATTATCTTTGCTCTTATTTTGACATGAAAACAAGAGTAAAGAAACGAATAAATAGAGGAATTTAAAACTTTTCATGCTATTGTTTCAAACGGTATGTTATTGGCAGTGTATAATAAACCGGCACATTAACCCCGTTTTGTTTTCCGGGAATCCATTGTTTAAGCAATTTTACAACTCTGACAGCTTCCCTGTCACAAGCCGGATCAAGAGAACGTAAAACTTCAATATTAGATATTGTACCGGTTCTGGAAACCACAAAACGGATAACAACCCGACCCTGAATTCCATTTTCCTGTGCAATGATCGGATATTTTAAATTATTACCGATAAATTCCAGTAAAGCTTCTTCTCCACCCGGATACTGAGGCATTTGCTCAATAATAGTATAAGGTTTATCTTCTACTTCCTGAGTAACATTTTCCTTAATATCGGCAATGTCTTTACCGTTCAGTTCATCATTACCTTTTACATCAGCAATAGAAATGACTCCTCTTGCATCTGTCAGTTCTTTCTGACTCTTAATTTGTTCATCGTCATTTACTTCTTCGTCTTTCTTAATGACGGGTGCAGTAAATTTAATGGAACTTTTTAAGGCAGGAGGTGGCTCTGCAGCTACAGGCTTCTTTATATCATTCTTCACTACCGCCTTTTCTAAAGTCGACAAAGTAGTAACCTCTGTATTTAATTCTTTATTTGCCTTCGGTTTTGCCAACTCTATCAGTTTAGGAAGACTAAAAGCAATAATGGCGAATATGGTAACAATTAACATGGCTAAATTATGCCGTTTCCCTGATTCTCCACGGAGCTGATAAGCTCCGTATTCCTTGTTTTTACCTAGAAATACGAGTTCTCGCCATTCTAAGGAAGTTAAATCTATTTTAGACATAGTACTTTCATTTTTTAGGCGTTTAACTAATTAGCAACATTACGACTTAGTTCTCCCCTGGTTTGAAGATTTTTAAGTAAGAATTTATCTCCGGCAGAAATCGTATCAATCACATATTTACCGATATTGCATATTTGCATTTCGTCAAGTGCATCAATCAAATTCTTATACGTAGCATTGTCAGTTGCCTTAATAATTACTACAGGAGTATTTTTCCCGCTCTTTATTTCATCAGCTTGCTTCGTAAATTGTGCCTGCGTAATTTTTAGTTGCAGCTTTTTCTGCTTTAATTCATTAATTTTATAAACGGCATCATTGTTCCGTTTTAAAAGTAATGCGCGTATCCCATCCGCTTTATAAGAACTCAGTTTTAATGATGTATAATCCTTATAATTAGGTAATCCCGTATAATAAAATATGGAATCTCCACCTGCTAACAGCAATGTGACTGCCTGGGACTCTTTTACTTTTTGTTGATCTTCCTCAGTAACTTTTTTATCGTTACTTGGCATATTTATTTCCATCGTTTGAGGCGTACTCAACGACGTACAGAGCATAAAAAAGGTAATAAGCAACATATTCATGTCCACCATCGGAGTAAAGTCCACATGAACACTTATCTTTTTCTGCTTGCTGCCGCCTTTTTTCTTACCGCCTCCCTCATTTGTTTGCAATTCAGCCATAATACTTCTTGTGTTTTTTATTTATCTGATTGAACCTTCAAAGATGTAATTAAATTATAACGGTTTTCTCTCAGGTCTTGAAGTGAAGACATAACTCTTTTTATTACCTTATAAGGTGTACTTTGGTCCGCTTTGATGGCAATTCTCAATTCAGGATTAGCAATACGGGCATTCCGTACCCACACCTTAAACTGATTATCCGTACTATCAGTTGGGATTCCCAATTCAGGTAGAACTTTATCCTGTTGTTCGGTTGACATCGCTAAAAAAGCCTTCATACTTTTTATGGGAACACCAAAGGTTTGTTGCAGTTTAAACTTCTGAAGTTCTGCAGAAGTAAAATCAACACCAAGGTCTCTGCCCACACTGGTCAAGGTTTCAATCATATCGGGTTGTTTATCCAAACTCAAAAACACCTTTCCTTTCGGATCTATCAATATCTGTAAGATATCATGTTCTGGTATTTTGATTTCAGATACCGACCCCGGTGTTGTTACTTGTACTGGCGCTTTTTGCACGAACGTAGACGTTAACATGAAAAATGTGAGCAGTAGTACAGTAACATCACTCATCGCGGTCATATCGATAAGAGTGCTCTTCCTTGCTACTTTTATTTTAGACATAGCATTGTATTTTATTAACTAGAATGATTACTTGTGAGATGCAGCAAATGTTTGTACGATAGAGAAACTTACTTCATCAATACAGTATGTAATTTTATCAATTTTGCTTGTAAAATAGTTATAAGAAATAACTGCCAATGCACCTGTTGCAATACCAAAGGCTGTGTTAATCAAAGCTTCAGAAATACCAGCTGATAAGGCAATTGAGTCTGTACCTCCTGCACCTGCCAAAGCAGCAAATGAACGAATCATACCAAGAACTGTACCAAACAAACCCATCAGTGTACCTAAAGTAACGATAGTTGCTATAATCGGAAGATTTTGACTTAACATAGGAAGTTCCAATGCGGTAGCTTCTTCAACTTCTTTTTGAATGGCTAATATTTGTTGTTCTTTTGATAATGTTTTATCCTCTTCAACTTCCTTGTATTTTACTAATACCGAAGTTACTACATTACCAACTGATCCTCTTTGTACATCACAAATAGCTGTAGCACCTGCAATGTCATTTTTAGATAATGCTGATTTGATATCTTGAACAAACTTTGCCGTTTTTCCCTTACCTTCTGCTGTTTTAATAGCAAAATATCTTTCAACGCTCAAAGATATTACTGTAAGTAATAATGTTTGAATGATCGGCACTACGAAACCTCCTTTATAAATTGTACCCAACATATCACCTTGTAAAGGATGATTTTTAGGATCGTTGTTCATAAAGTGAGAAGGATCACCATAAACGAAAAAATAAATTAATTCTGCAAGGATAAAACAAGCTAGTATAACTAGACCTGCAGACTGAATACCTGTAAATTGCTTGCTTTTTTTGGGTTGTTTTTGATTGTTTTCCATAATGTTTTTTTACTACAAATTATTTGAATTGATTTAAATTTTAAAACCAGAAATATAATAAATGACTATGCGATTATTTTTTCACTATATGACATAATTATCCATCCTTCAATATGAAAGAAAAATAAATTGAAAAGACTCAATATTTTAAAATGAAAAAAGTTTGGGATTATGTAAGCTTCAATCTGTTCTGAAATTATACCCGTTACCTTCCTAATAAGCCAGCACAAAAGTAATAACAAAATGTTTATAGATAAACGATTTTACATTTTTTTAATTTAATGTTTATATAAATATCTAATATTCAGAATATTTGAAATAGTAAAATTGCTTTTTTAAACAAATAGCTAGTAATTTATAACACTTACATCCTATTAAAATAGCAAACTTTCACTTAGTTTTAACAAATATAAAACTGAAAAGTTCATTATTTAAAAGATAAAAAATGAAAACATACTTTTATATTGTTCTTTCATATTAAGTGAATAAAAATACTCAATCTAAATACTGAATATATTATAGTTTCTAACACAGTATAAAGATGAGAATCTCAAAATTTCTGAAAAAACAAACAACCTAAACTTCTAAAAGTTTATAAAATAAGTCGCATTTCATTAATATGAAAAATAATCCATTTTTCATATTGCTATTTTTCAATAAGTTATCAACATAATATCAAAAATAGTAATGCTATAACTTAAATAGCATTA
>JAQTOL010000159.1 GCA_028748945.1 Paludibacter sp. | reverse complement strand
TTATCTTCTTATAGAATTTTTTGATTTACTTTTTCATTTCAACCTAACAGGTTTGATTCTTTAAAACAAGCTGGTTCCTTCCCAAATAAATCATAATATACATATATACAAATATATATACGGTGCATAGTAAACCGTTCTAAATCGAATATGTCTTTTTATTACACCCTATCTGAGATTTTCACAATCAAAATTAAAACTCGAAATTTATTATTGAACAATATTGGGTTTTTTTTGTTTAATTTTGCAATAGTATAATTCCTAATTTAGTTTTTAACTCGTTCAAAAGAATAAACCATGAAAAAAATTATTCACTTCGCAGTCATTGCATTAATAACATGCAGTTCTGCCTCAACTTTAAAAGCACAGGAGGATATTTCGAGTATCTTCAAATCCGGCATTGCTGACTTAAATACCATTGCCAATGGTTATCTGACTCCTGCTGGAAATAGTTTTGCTGCCGGACTGGGTACAAACTGGTACAATACGGCTGCCGTACACAAACCTTTTGGGTTTGATTTAACTATCGGTGGTGGACTTGTAGAAGTTCCTGTTGCTGAACAAATGTTTAGTCTGACGGGTTTAACCAACTTAAAACCAACTGATCCAAGTATTAGCCAAGCTCCTACATTTGGAGGTACCGGTCCCGGAGTGGAATTGAATCTGATGCAACCACATTATTTAAGTGATGGAACAACAGTAAATCCTTATTGGAATAATGGTACAGGAGTGATTACATCTTTTACTACTCCGGCAGGATTGTCGCGATATATGCCTACTGCCAGTGTTCAGTTTACAATCGGTTTGCCATTTATAAATGATGTATCGGTTCGATTTATGCCAACCGTAAATGCCTCCGGTTTTAATGTTTCCATGTGGGGAATCGGAATTAAACACAATTTCAAACAATGGATTCCGGTAGTAAAAGATCTTCCGTTTGATGCAGCTATTCAACTGGCTTATACCAAGTTTGATTTAAGCTATGCTTTTCCTTCTTCTGCACAAATTACTCCGGATGTTTTAGTAGGCGATAATTTTAGTTATGATCCTACAACAACCGATTATAAAACTCAGGGAATGAAAATATCGGCGAATGCAATAACGGCCAATATTATTGTGTCCAAAAAATTATTATTTGTAACCCCTTATGTTGGATTTGGAATTACAAAAACGTCTTTTGATCTGGCAATGACCGGTAATTATCCTGTTCTTGGAAATCTGGTTACTCAAGAAATTGCCGGACAAACTTTACCTGTAATGAAAGATGGTAAACCTAAAATTGAAATTGACAACCAGACAAATCCGATCCAAATTGCTCCTCCAAGTGAAATGATGCCAAATCTGACAGTTGGATTACGGCTGAAAGTGTTATTTCTACTCACATTCCATGCTCAATATACGATGCAGAAATACCCTACTGCATCTGCCGGATTTGGTATTTCGTTCAGATAAGATGAAGATGAATTAAATGGGAATAACCATTTATTAATTTGGTATATAGAACAACAGAGGACAAGTCACAGCATCGCTGAAACTTGTCCTCTCTTGTATGTTTGGATTGTAATCGTAGAATAGCACATTTCTATGCCACATTCAGTTCTTTTATTTCTTTGAAATGACCGCTTTTTTTCTGTTTTCCTCCACCCTGAATTTTATCATGCGGCTAATCAGATCGAGGGGGATTGGTTGGTTGAGTGGAAACTGAACCGAACCCTTTCCCTGTTTATAGTTCGAGAGTTCTTCGGAAAATTGGTTGTGTCCCGAAGGTGTTGCATAAAATCCAATGTGTTTACTAAATGCTGCAAAATAGGCCAATGGTTTTCCATAGGCTTTGTAAGCCGGCATCCCATAGCTTATGGATTCTACCGCTTCGGGTGCAGCCAGCCTGATAGTTTCCCGAATTTTTTCCAGTTTTTGCTGTATTTCTTTTGGAAATGAAGCTATATATTCATCTATGTGATTGTAATCCTTCATATTGATATGTTTTTTGTTCTTTAAATATCATATGCTTATGTGATATTTAGAAAGTTATGCCTTCATTAGTTTCCCAATATCAAATTTTTTCATCTGCATAAATGCATTCGTAACTTTACCCGCTCGTTCCGGATCGGTCATTAATTGAGGCAATATGCCCGGAATAATCTGCCACGACACACCAAATTTATCTTTTAGCCAGCCACACTGACCTTCTTCACCACCATCATTGGTAAGGTTGTTCCAATAATGATCAATCTCTGCCTGATCATCACAAAATACCTGAAACGAGATGGCTTCATTAAACCTGAAAATTGGTCCGCCATTTAATGCTGTAAATGTCTGTCCGTTAATCTGAAAGACAACTGTCATAGCAGTGCCTTCTTTTTGCCCGTGAAATTCAAACCCTTCTTTTCCATAACGACTAATCATATTAATCTTTGAGTTTTTGAAGATGGAAGTATAATACAGGGCTGCTTCTTCGGCTTGATTATCAAACCAAAGGCAAGGTGTTATTTGATTTGTCATAGTTTATTTTCCTCAACATATTTTTTAAAATTGTTCAAAATCGATTGCCAACCATTTCTCTGCAGTTCAATTGTATTCTCACTTTCAGCGTCAAAAGTCTCGATAATTTTTGTTTTGGTTAGATAATCGGAAAAAATGATTTTTACTTTGCGTCCATCTCCCAGAAGATATTCAATTTCCTCTTTTGGGATTATTTTCTCATAAATTCCTTCAAAATCAAAACCCATGCTGCCGTCTTTGGCTTCCATCCTGGAACTAAACTTACCTCCGACCCGTAAATCATTCTCTGCTCGGGTTGTATGCCAGTCTTCCGAAGCATTATTCCATTTGACTATAGATTCCGGTGAAGTCCAGCATTTCCAAACTGTTTCTCTTGTTTCATTTACTTCTACTTGTACAGTTATACTAGCTTTCTCAGTTTCTTTCATGTCTCTGTTATTTTTTTCTTTTGTTATTTTTCACTGCAGGCAAACATCCATTGTATGCCGTATTTGTCGGTGCAACTGCCATAGTAATCGCCCCAGAACATGTCCGCTAGTTCCTGTTCCACTTTCCCGTCTTTGGAAAGTGCATCGAAAAGCCGTTTCGTCTCGATACGTGTATCCGGTCCCAACATGATATAAATATTATTTCCGAATTTCACATTGAAACCCATCGATTCACATGCATCCGTGCCCATTAGTTTGTGTCCGCCCACTATGGCTAATTCAATGTGCATAATCTTTTTCTTGTCTTCGTCCGACAACTGAGGTGCACCTTCAGGAGAAGGAAAATCACCAAAACGTACAATCCCGTTTCCACCAAATTCACCACCAAAAACTGTTTTATAAAAATTAAAAACCTCCTCCGTATTTCCGGGAAAGTTCATATAAGTGCTTGTATATGCCATAATGTTATGTATTAGATTTTTTATAAATGATAATTGATTGAAAGTGTATAACAATTTTTTGAAAATTTTGTTTGTTCAATTTTTATAATTATTACAATTCAATATCGATAACTTAAACTGGAGAAGAAACTGGAAAGAATTGGAAAAAGCAGCGAAAAAATGGATGAATCCGTATGTGAACTGAAAAACGAAAAAGCTCAACATCTGAAATTCAGAATGTTGAGCTTTTAAAAAGTACCCAGAGCCGGGATCGAACCGGCATGGAAGTGAATCCACTGGTGTTTGAGACCAGCGCGTCTACCAATTCCGCCATCTGGGCAATTGCGGTGCAAAAGTAAGTTTTTTTTTGGAACCCACAAGCAGTTCTTAAATTAATAATTTACAATTTACAATTTACAATTTACAAACAATTGAATTTAAATGAGATATTGACAATAATAGGATGAAATTATTTTTCAGTATCTGTATTCTCAACTGTTTTTTCAATATAATCAACCGGATTTTCAATACTTTCATTTCGTTTAGCCACGAAATCATTTCGTTTACCTGCAAAAATATCGTATCGATTGTACCAACAATCGAGAGATCCATTGAGTAAACGAATACGTTCCGAAGGTTTCAGTCCTATCTTATCCAGACACTCATCGTGTGAACTGATCACCCAGGCAGAGCAACCTGTAAATTTATGTTTGATGGTTGTACCCAGAGCAGCATAGAGCCCGTAAATATCGTCCGAAGTTATTCGTTCACCATAGGGCGGATTGGTTACGATCAGACAGTTCTCAGCAGGAGCTTCCAGTTTTTGAACCGGCATAACCTGTAATTCTATGTATTTGCTTAACCCCGTGCTTTTCACATTTTGTTCGGCAATCTTAATAGCACGTGGCGAATTATCGGAACCGTATATTTTAAATTCAAAAGGACGTTCGTAAGAATCATCATTGTATAATGTGTCGAATAATTCCGAATCAAAATCGTTCCATTTTTCAAAAGCAAATGATGAACGGTAAATGCCGGGTGGGATATTCAGTGCAATTAACGCTGCTTCTATTAATAGTGTGCCAGAACCACACATCGGGTCTACAAAGTTTGATTGTCCTTTCCAGTCGGCCATAAGCAACATACCGGCTGCCAATGCTTCGTTCAACGGTGCTTCGGTTTGCGCCACACGGTAACCGCGTTTGTGCAATGACTCGCCGGAGCTGTCAAGTGACAGCGTGCATTTCTTATCAGCAATATGAATATTTATCATGATTTGCGGACTATCCAGTCGTACAGATGGACGTTTGTCGAATTTTTCAGTAAACCAATCGGCAATGGCGTCTTTCACACGGTATGCCACAAACTTGGAATGACGGAATTCTTCTGAAAAAACAGTCGAATCGATGGCAAATGTACTGTCTACAGCCATATAATCAATCCAGTTTATTTTTTTTACCTGTTCATACACTTCATCGGGATTGGCAGCATCGAACGTAAGAATCGGTTTCAGAATACGTGAAGCCGTACGACTGCACAGATTTGCTTTGTACATCATGGCTTTATCACCGGTAAAACTTACAGCTCTTCGTTGAAGCTGCACGTTATTGGCTCCAATATTCACCAGTTCGGTTGCCAGTACTTCTTCTAAACCCCGAAAGGTTTTCGCAATCATTTCAAATTCCATATTTCTGTTGAGTCTGATTTCAAAGGTCTAAAGTCTAAAGTCGTTATGAAATTAAACAATAGAATTTTTCAATACATTTAAATTATTTATTTGTAAAACCGTTTATGTTTATTCTTCAGCCTTTTGGCTTTTTAATCTTTTTTGTGCCAGTTTTGCTCCTGCAGGCACATCGGTATCCACCCATAAGTTACCTCCAATGATAGCACCGTCACCTATGGTAACGGTACCCAGGATGGTTGAATTGGAATAAATGATGACATTATTTCCAATACGTGGATGGCGGCTGATACCCTTAATCGGATTTCCGTTTTCGTCCAACGGGAAGCTTTTAGCACCCAGTGTAACTCCCTGATACATCTTTACATTGTTGCCAATAATGGCCGTTTCACCAATTACCACACCGGTACCATGGTCAATGGTAAAATATGAACCTATTGTTGCGCCCGGATGAATATCAATACCGGTTTCCGAATGCGCCATTTCAGTTATGATGCGCGGAATAAGCGGAACGCCGAGATGTAATAATGCATTGGCAATCCGGTAATTACTTATGGCACGAATGCTTGGATAACAAAAAATCACTTCACCAAAACTTTTGGCCGCGGGATCACCGTTGTAAGCGGCAATAACATCGGTATGGAGTTTTTCGCGTATTTCAGGTAACTGGATAATAAAGGCGGTTGATTTTTCCTTTGAAAGTTCATCGAAACCATTACAATCGAGCGATTCATTACGTGAATTAAAGCACATCCCGGCTCTGATTTGTTGGGTCAGTAACATTTGCAGACGATCCACATTTACACCAATATGGTATAACATGGTATGAGTATTTACAGCTGAATCGCCGAAATAACCCGGAAACAAAATGGAACGGGCCAGTTGTACAATTTCTTGCAATACAGTAGTTGAAGGCATTGCGTCATTTTGTCCATGTTCGCTGCAAACATTTTTGAAACTCTCGACGTGCGAAAGTTTTTTGATAGAATCTAATAATTCCTTATTCATAATTTGAAATTGAATTTAATTTTTCAGAATGTGTAAAGCATCAATCGCATGTTGCATGCGTTGATCCCCAAATCCATTAACAATAACATAAGGTTTGTTCGTTTGTTCAATCTCTTTTTTATACCAATCAAAAAAAAACTCCCTGTCGCTCCCGTGTTCGCGAACCGGGTCAAATTCCCAGGCTAAATCAGGTGCACAAAGCAGGTATAAATCGAAAAAACCGTGTTTCATCCGCCTGGTTAAGAAATCAGGAACAGTCTTATATTTATATTCGAACCAGACCTTTGTAATAATTAAATCGGTATCGAAAAACACAAAATCTGAACCCGAATGATCATCTTCAAAAGATTTTTCCTGCTCAATTTGTTTCCGGGCAATATTGCAGACATCGTCATAAGTGTATGGCCTTGAAAGATTTTCAATATATTCACGTGCGTATTCCAAAACCCAGGGAGATTTAAAAAATTCAGCCAGATCTTTGGCTAATTCGGTTTTCCCGGTTGATTCAGGACCGATGATGGCAATTTTGTACATTATTTTAGTTACAAGTTATCGGTTAAAAGTTATAAGACAATAATTAGTATAAAAGTAAACGAAAACAGAATTAGACTTTTGTCCGATAACTTAAGACCCATGGCTTTTTTTCTTATCTTTGGCCGCAAAAAAAATATGCGCAAATTTACGACAATTATTCTGCTTTGGAGTGCTTTTTTATTATTAAGTACAAAAGTTTCGGCTCAAAATGCAGATATAGAGCTATTGAGAACGGTTAATGGCTACACCGGGACGATTGGATTCTCAAAATTTGTATCCAATACCACTACCGGTGTTGCTATTGGAGTCCCGGTAATAATGGGTGCTGTTGCTTTGATTGAAAAAGACGATGATTTACTGAAAAGTGCTCTTTATATAGGTGTTAGTATTGGAGTTGATGGTGTATTGACTTATGGGTTGAAAAAAATCGTCCGTCGTCCGCGACCATATGTGACTTATAACGATATCCATGCCTTCGAAACTGAATCTTCCTTATCTTTTCCTTCCGGTCATACCTCTTTGGCCTTTGCCACTGCCACCGCATTGAGTTTAAAATATCCGAAATGGTACATTATTGCGCCAGGTTATTTATGGGCTTGTACGGTGGGTTATTCA